>DMPO01000004.1:0-9810 GCA_003455995.1 Candidatus Azambacteria bacterium
TTTTGTCCCCGCCAATGGCGGGGAGCCATGCCAAAATGCCTGTGGAAGCTTCGGAAAATAATTCAGACGGTTTTTTTATAACATAATCATAATCATATGTTGTACATCGGTTCGGATCACAGAGGATACAATTTAAAAGAGACACTCAAAATTTATTTGAGGGAGTTGAATTGTGTTTTTGATGACTTAGGGGCGAAAGAATTGATTCCTGATGATGATTATCCTGATTACGCTTTGATGGTGGCGCAAAAAGTGGCTGAGAATCCCGATGAGAATCGCGGAATTTTGATTTGCGGCGCCGGTGTCGGAGTCGATATTGTCGCCAATAAAATAAAAGGAATCCGCTCGGCGCTGTGTTTCGATATAAAACAGGCGCAAGCCAGCCGCAATGATGACAATACGAATGTTTTGTCGCTTCCAGCCGATTTTATTTCCGAGGATTTGGCGAAAGCAATCGTTAAAACATGGCTCGAAACGCCATTTTCCAACGACAACCGCCACGCCAGAAGAATCGAAAAGATTAAAAAAATTGAAAAAGATTTTTAGTATAAATAAAAAAACCTATTCACAATGTTTTGCGAATAGGTTTTAGAATAGTGACAATTGCTCTTCTATGGGAGGGACGACCCCATAAAATTTTTCCGGTATAATATGCATAGGCATACTAACACCAGGAATACCATAAGACATAAACCGAAGGCTATGCCGATCCCTATGCTATAGCCCAAACCATAACCCAGTCCGAGAGATTGGTTATAAACCCAAACTATCGATAAAACGGAACACAAAAAAACAAAACATCCTGCTAATATTAACCTTGTTTTCATTTCCTCCACCTCCAAAATAGAGCTAAAATTGTTAAACTGCCATCAATCTATCTGTGCCGGATATCATAACATAAGTCAGAATAAAAGGCAAATTTTTAGAAGTCCTATTTTGCGAACTGTTTTAAAATCTCAAAATCTTTTTTTAGGGTTTCTTTTTCGCGGGCATTGTAAATCACAACGGCGGGGTGGTAAAGAGGAATTATTTGTCTCGGTGCCGATGTTGAACTTGTCTTTGACGCCTCATCCAGTTTTTCCGCTTGTCCCTGCGTCTCAACGAAGGGTAATATCGGCACGGGAACGACAAACATTTTCCCGTGAATTTGGCTAATAGATTTGATTTCTGATTCTAGTCCGAATTTTTTCATTATGTAATCCATGGAAAATCGGCCGAGCGTCGCGATTACTTCCGGTTTTATTATTTCAATCTGCCGGTCCAAAAACGGCGCGTAAAATTCTATTTCCTGCGGTTCGGGGTCCCTGTTAAACGGCGGGCGGTCTTTAACGATATTAGTAACATATACTTCATTGCGCGCAATGTCGGCGGACAACAAAAGTTCATCAAGAATTTTTCCGGCCGCCCCGCAAAAGGGGCGGCCGGTAAGGGCTTCATTTTTTCCCGGCGCCTCGCCGATAAACATTATCTTCGCGTAATGATTGCCCTCGCCGATAACCGGCAGAAATTTATTTTTTATTCTAAAATCGTAAAGAGGCGAATTTTTCGCGTTTATAATTTCATCTTTTATTTTTCTTAATTGCTCGGTTCGATCTTCCATTTTTTTGATTTTATTATTATATGGATGTAAAATAAAAACAAATTATGAACGGACAAAATTCAAACGGAAATTTGGGAATCAAAAAATTTTTATTTGTTTCGCTGGAAAGTTTAAGCGGCGACTTGGCATGGCAATTGACTAAAGAAGGACACGAAGTTAAAGCGCATATTAAAGACAAACACGATGCTGATGTTTACAATGGCTTTATAGAAAAAATTGACGATTGGGAATCGCATAAAGATTGGGCCGATATAATTGTTTTTGATGATGTGGAATTTGGCGAGATCGCCGACAAATTAAGAAAAAACGGCAAATTAGTTATTGGCGGTAGCAAATACACGGATGAACTGGAAATGGATCGCGATTTTGGCCAAGGCGAAATGAAAAAGTGCGGAATCAATACTCTCCCTCAATGGCAATTTTCCAATTACGACGAAGCAGTTGAGTTTATCGAAAAAAATCCGGAGCGTTATGTTTTCAAACCCAGCGGCAATACGCCGTCCGCCGGAAAAGGACTTCTGTTTATAGGCCAAGAGGAAGACGGAAAAGATTTATTGGAGCTTTTGAGGCAGAATAGAACCGTGTGGACCAAAAAAGTTCCGGTTTTTCAGCTCCAAAAATATGTATCCGGAGTTGAAGTGGCGGTAGGAGCTTTTTTTAATGGCAAGGACTTTATTCTTCCCATAAACATTAATTTTGAGCACAAAAGGGTTTTTCCCGGCGACATCGGGCCTTTTACCGGTGAAATGGGCACTCTAATGTTTTGGAGCGAATCAAATAAATTATTCAGAATGACTCTCGAAAAAATGAAACCGGCCTTGGTGGAGTCGGGATACATCGGCTATATAGATATAAACTGCATTGTAAACGGCAAAGGAATATATCCGTTGGAATTTACGGCGCGTTTCGGCTATCCGACAATCCAAATCCAATCGGAGGGCATTACAATGCCGGCTGGCGAGTGGCTTTATAAATTGGCCAGCGGCGAGAATTTTGAACTCAAGACCAAAAAAGGATTTCAAGTCGGCGTGAGAATAAGCGTGCCCACCCTTTTTGTTAAAGCCATAGATAAAGAAACGGTTGAGACATATCGCGATTTACCAATTCTATTCAAAAAGCCCGATAGTTTAGACGGGATTCATATTGAGGATGTTAAAATGGAAGACGGCGTCTGGCGGATCGCCGGAACTTCGGGTTGTTTGTTGGTTGTTACCGGTTCGGGGACAACCGTCAATGAAGCCAGGCAGCAGGCCTACACCAGAATTAAAAATATTATGGTTCAAGGAATGTTTTATCGCACCGACATCGGCTTGAAATGGAATACCGACAGCGATAAGCTCCAAACATGGGGCTATCTATACTAGAAAAAGAAAAGCCGTATGAATAAAATTCTCAAATTTGTCATTTTTTCCGCCGCGCTGATTTTTGCGGCGATTTTTATTTATCCCGATTTCAAACGATCGTCGGAAAATGGGATAAATTCAGATTCTCAAATATCCATTTCCACTTCTACAATAGATTTATTTGTTTCCCAAAAAGTTGCCACAACGACCGAAAATATAGCGCCTCAAAACGCCGTTAAAATTGCGAAACCAATACCCAAACCAATTCCTTACGCTGCGCCGCCTGTTGTAATGAATAAAGAGGTTTCTACCAAAAGTTTTGAGGAACTGGTTAATAGTTCAATCATCCAACTTTATTGCGGCTATTTTAATAATAACAATGCGACATTTTCGGATATTGCGAGAGGGACGGGAGTTATTATAAATCCCGAGGGAGAAATTTTAACCAATCGCCATATTATTTTTGACGAAAATGCCAAAAAAATAAAAAGCGACTGTTTTGTTTTGAAAAGTCCGTTTCCTAATGCGAAATCCCAAAAACCGAAAATTTATTATACGGCAAATATTGTAAATTATCCGCTCGTTGAAAAATTTAGCGATTCTTTCAGCGAGGATAAATATTACAACGATTTTGCCGTTTTAAAAATCAGTTCCAAATCCGATAACGAGTCTAAAATCAATTTACTTTTAGGATTTGATTACGCGCTGCCGGAGGATTATTCGGTTATGTCCCCCTACGGGGGATCGCCCGAAGGGGGAGAAAATAATAATAAATTTAATTTTTTGCCGATTGATTGGAATTATCAACCCAAAGATGGCGACCATTTGATTACTTTGGGTTATGGCGTCGACGCTTCTCATCTGGCGAATCAAATCACTTCCACCGTGGGAAAACTTTTTGGCAATATCAGCGTGGACAAAAGTTTAAAACCGCAGATTCTTCTCATTAACAGCAATGCCACCACAGGATTTTCCGGAGGCGCCTTAGTCAATCCTCAATCAAAAGGCCTGGTCGGATTGATAAGCTGGATAACCAACGGCGATGAAGCCGGCAAATACACCGTAGCCATTTTCCGCGACTTTCTCAAAACCCAAATGCTCCGGGACTTAAATTTTGAATTAAAATAATGTATCATTAAATTATGAGTAATTTATTAAAATTTCCGGATAGATTTCTATGGGGCACATCTACTTCGGCTCATCAGGTTGAGGGTAATAATCACAATCAGTGGTCAAAATGGGAAAAGGAAAATGCGGAGCGATTATCTAAAGAAGCTAAAAATCATTGGCAATTATGGCAACGAGAAAAATTTCCGGGGATGTTTAACCCCCAAAATTATATTTCTGGCCGTGCCTGTGACCATTATAATCGTTATGAAGAAGATTTTGATTTGGCGAAAGCGATGAACAATAATGCCCACAGATTTTCAATTGAGTGGTCGCGAATTGAACCGGAAGAAGGAAAGTTTAATCAATCGGAAATAGAACATTATAAAAATGTCGTTAAAGCGCTCAAAATGCGCAATTTAGAACCTTTTATTTCTCTTTGGCATTGGACAATGCCGGTTTGGTTTACTGAAAAAGGCGGATTCGCAAAAAAAGATAATATAAAATATTTCGTCAAGTTTTGCGAAATCGTCGTTGAACATTTCAAAAATGAAGTTAATTTTTGGGTTGTTTTAAATGAGCCGGAAATTTATGCCGGACATTCTTATCTAAAAGGAATGTGGCCGCCGCAAAAAAAGAATTTTTGTTCTTATTTTTTAGTAATGCGGAATTTGATTTTGGCGCATCAAAAAGTTTATAAAAGCATTAAAAAAATTAATCCCTGCATTCAGGTAGGAATCGCGAAGAATAATATTTATTTTGAAGCGCATCAAAATAAATTTGTGAATATTTTTTTAAAAAAAATTATAGAATGGTGGTGGAATTTTTATTTTTTGAATCAAATCAAAAATCATCAGGATTTCATCGGGCTTAATCATTATTTCCACAATCGGATAAATTACGGATTCAATAAAAACGAAAATAAAATTGTTTCGGATTTAGGGTGGGAATTATATCCGGAAGCAATTTATTTTACTTTGAAAGATTTAAAAAAATACAATAAGCCGATTTATATCACAGAAAACGGTTTGGCAGATGCAACTGATAAAAATCGCGAATGGTTTGTTAAAGAATCATTAAAAAATATACACAGAGCTATTCAGGAAAACATTGATGTGCGAGGATATTTTTATTGGTCTCTTTTGGATAATTTTGAGTGGGACAAGGGTTTTTGGCCGAGATTCGGTTTAATTGAAGTTGATTATGGAATGCTTGAGAGAAAACCGCGACCATCAAGTAAATTTTATGGTAAAATTGTTAAAGAAAATGGCATACCAAAAGGAGATTTATTATGAAAGAAACTATGCCAATTTTAGAAGTTAAAAATCTTTCTGTCAGTTTTGATAAACAGGAGGTCTTGAAAGATGTTTCTTTTTCCGTAGACGAGGGTGATGTTTTGGCGATTATCGGGCCGAATGGCGCCGGGAAGTCGGTTCTTTTCAGGGCATTGCTGGGGTTGATTCCTTTTGGCGGAGAAATCAAATGGCGCGAAAACGCGCAAATCGGCTATGTGCCGCAGAAACTTTTTGAAAAAGCCGAATTACCGCTGACGGTCAAAGAATTTTTTATTTTAAAATCGCGAAATTTATTTTTTAGAGATAGGTGGATTATTGAATCCATATCTCATGAATTAAAATCAGTGGGTCTCAATCAGGAAATTCTCGGTCAACAACTTGCGAATCTTTCCAGAGGGCAGTTTCAGAGAGTATTGATCGCTTGGGCAATTCTTAAACATCCGAGCACTTTGTTGTTCGATGAGCCCACCGCCGGAATTGATTTGGCCGGCGAAGACACCGTCTATAATTTATTGCGCAGATTGAGAGACGAAAGGGGGATGACTATTTTAATAATTTCCCACGATCTGAATATCGTTTATCGTTATGCCGACAAGGTTTTGTGTTTGAATAAAGAAATGCTTTGTTTCGGCGCGCCTCAAGACGCGCTGACTGGCGAACAAATCGGGCGTCTTTATGGCGAAGGCGTTTTCAACCACCATGAACATTAATGAAATTTTAAATAATCAATTTTTACTGGTGTTTGTTTCTGGAATTTTTACCGCTCTGGCGGCCAGTTTTTTGGGAGCGTTTATCGTTGTAAAAAAAATGGCGCTTGTCGGAGATGTTTTGTCTCATGTCGCTTTGCCGGGCATTGGTCTGGCATTGTTGTTTAATGTCGATCCGATTTATGGCGCCGTAATCTTTCTTTTGTTTGCCGCTTTCGGCACTTGGTTTATTGAGAAAAAGACCAAACTCTCGGCGGATGCCATTATCGGAACTTTTTTCACCGCGACTCTTGCCCTCGGCGTTTTATTGGTGCCCGACCAGGAACTTTTTGAGAGTATGTTCGGCAATATTTTTATTATTAAACCCTATGACGCAATTGCCGTCATTATTGCTTCGATAATCATATTCGCGCTGACACTGGCTATCGCGCGCCGATTGACGCTTAGCATTGCCGCGCCGGATTTGGCAAAATCAATCGGCGCAAAACCGGACATTTTTTATCTCGCTTTTCTTCTTCTTTTTGCCATGAGCATTGCCTTGGGCATCAAGCTTATTGGATCGGTTCTTATGGGAGCGCTGACTATCTTACCGGCGATTTCGGCGCGCAATTTATCCTGGAGTTTAAAATCCTTTTTAGGATTAAGCGTAATCCTGGGGGTGCTCATAACGGGTTTGGGGATCTTACTCGCCAATGCGCTTAATTTCCCGCCGGGGCCGACCATTATTATTTTCGGAGTCGTGTTTTTTATCATTTCCTTGTTGTTTAAAAAAGCATGAAAAAAACTGTTAGTTTTCAAACCAAAGATAATGTGAAAATCGTTGGCGATTTTTACGATGCTAAATCTGACCGGTCAATTTTATTGTTGCACATTTTGCCCGGCAATCGCGGGGACTTAGATAATTTTGCGGAGTTTTTATGGCAGAACGATTATAATATTTTGAATATTGACGAAAGAGGGCATGGCGATTCGGAAGCGTGGCCCGGAGAAACAGGATCGTGGCAGGAATTTACTCAAGCCGACTATGATAAAATGATTTATGATGCCGAAGCGGCCGCGGAATGGCTGAAAAATAAAATTCCTGGCACAGCTATTGCATTAATCGGCGGTTCAATCGGCGCGAATATCGCGATGATTTTTGGCGCCAAACACCAACCGAAAATAGTCGTGGCATTATCTCCGGGGTTGGATTACAAGGGAATTAAAACGGAAATCGCCGCTCGAAATTATCGTCAGAATCTGCTGATAGTTGCCAGCCGCGACAACCTTAACGCCTTTGAATCGTCGGAGCGGCTTTTTGAAATTTCCAACGCTTCGCATAAGGAATTTGTAAAATATGAAAACGCCGGCCATGCCACGCGGATGCTGGAAGCCGAACCGGAATTGAAAAATAAAATTTTAGATTTTCTAAATAGCAATATAAACAAATGAAATTTTGGAGTATTTTTAGCGGATGTTTAATTCTTGTGGCAATTGTTGGTGCCATTCCGTCGAATACTTTTGAAGTGAGAAAAAAACTGATAGAAAAAAAATTAAATCAACATTTAAATATATTTCCTCAAAAAGGAATCTATTCAACTGTTTGGACGGCGCGCGCTAAGAGAATTAATGACCTAATTCGTATCGTCGGCGAAACAGAAATAAATTCCATCGTTATCGATGTCAAAGACAACAGTGTTTACATAGACGATTATTTAATAAATTTAGTCAAAATGCTTCGCGAAAAAAATATTTACACCATCGCGCGCATTGTTTTTTTTCAGGATGGGTCTCAAATTAATATTCACCCCGACTGGTATTTTAAAAAAAATGACGGAACGCTTTGGCAGGATAATCGGCATTGGTATTGGCTTGATCCGTCAAATCAAGAAACTTGGGCGTATAATGTCGCGATTGCCAAACAGGCGATTGATGCCGGTTTTGACGAAATAAATTTTGATTACATCCGTTATCCCGCCTTTACCAAAGATGAAGATGTTGATTTCCCGCCTGAAGATAAAATAGTGGTGAAAAGCCAAGTTATCAATGAATTCGCAAAATATCTGACCTCGGAGTTAAAAAATTACGATCCGAATATAAAACTTTCGGTGGATCTCTTTGCCTATAACATGTTGAGGTCTGATGATTTGGGGATCGGTCAAAATTTTAGGGAACTTTATGATTATTTTGATTACATCAGTCCGATGATTTATCCGTCGCATTATATTTCCGGCAATTTTGGATTTGAAAATCCGGCGGAACATCCGTATGAAGTGGTTTTTGGGACAATAGAAAAAGGGAAAGCGCAACTTCGGGATAAAATTATTTACGAAATTGGAACAAGCACCCTGGCGCTGGTTAATCCGATTTTTGAAAAGGATTTGAAAAAATTAAGGCCATGGCTTCAGGACTTTAATATCGGCGCGATGTATGACGGCGAAATGATCCGCAAAGAAAAACAGGCGGTCTACGATTCCGGCCTTACCGCCGGCTGGCTTCTCTGGAACCCCCGCAATGTCTACACCGAATCCGCATTGGACAAATAATGCCAAAGTTCTTTATAGTAAAGTACAGTCAATGTTCCTTAACATTATAAAAACAGGAGGTAAATATGGCAGAACAGGTGATTGTTCATAAAAGAGAACTTTGCGGAATGCCCAATGTCCCCAATAACACACCAAGAAGTGATGTTGAGAAAAATCCAGCACATTGTCTTTGCTGCGGTTCGGAAATGGTTATCAGAGAATGTTCTAGTACAGGTATGCAACAGTTGGATATGTACCTGTTGGTTTGCCAAACATGTTCCCAAGTCGGGGCATTACAACATTCATGAGGCACTCATTAGTTACGACATAGAAGGCGTCAAGCCCTATGTCGTTTTTTATTTTTTAGGGGGCTTGCATTGTGGATAAGCATTTGCTACAATCACTTCACATCATGGATAGAGTAGAAACATACAAAGAAAAAGGAGGCGGATCCGTGTAGTTCGTTTGTGTTATTTTTTTGACAGAATCCACCGCTTCCGAGCGGTTTTCTATTTATGAAAGTTCGTTAAAAATTTAAATAAGTAAATTAACAGGTATAAAAATTGTAAGCAAATAATAATGTAAGACCTCGTACTTATGTACGGGATGAATAGGTTATTAAGGGCGTATGGAGGATGCCTTGGCACAAAAAGGCGATGAAGGACGCGGCATGACTGCGATAAGCGTCGGGGAGCCGTCTAGCGGGCTTTGATCCGGCGGTGTCCGAATGGGGCAACCCATGGCGAGTAATGTCGCCATATCTTTATCCGTAAGAGATAAAGGAGCAAACCCGGGGAAGTAAAACATTTCAGTACCCGGAGGAAAAGAAAAAAAGAATCAATCTATTATTCATGGGTCCGGATAGTCGGGCTAATGAATAATATTTTGATAATATTCCCCCAGTAGCGGCGAGCGAAAAGGGAGGAGTCCAAACCCATCCGATACTTTCGCAAGAAAGTAACGGGTGGGGGTTGTAAGGAATAATCGTTCTTGTAGCAATACAAGAGGAAAGTCTATAAACTTCCACCCTTCGGGTGGTCGCCCGCAGGGGCGAAAAAATTGATTAGTTGAACGGTTTTGGAAAAGCCGACCAAAGGGGGTAATAGTCCCGTAAGCGAAAATCTTTTTAATACTTTCTGGTTATTTTCTTGAGTACCGCGGGGAAAGACTGCCCCGCGGGAAGCCGGGAGAACTACACTCCCAAGACTAAATACTTTTTGTGACCGATAGTGAACTAGTACCGAGAGGGAAAGG
>DMPO01000004.1:9826-106821 GCA_003455995.1 Candidatus Azambacteria bacterium
TGTGGTAAGAAGTGAAAAGCTAATCGAGCCTGGGAATAGCTGGTTCTCTCCGAAATAGTTTTAGGACTAGCCCCGCGTGTTTTTTATTGGAGGTAGAGCACTGGTTGGTATTGATTGGCGCAAGCTAGCAAGACCAGTCAAACTCCGAATTCCATTAAAATAACTCGGGAGTCAGTATTCGGGGGCAAAGCTCCGAATACAAGAGAGCAAGAACTCGGACCATCGTCTAAGGTCCCTAAATTTTGGCTAAGTGTAGAAGGAAGTGATGCGTCGAAGACAAATAGGAGGTTGGCTTAGAGGTAGCCATCCTTTAAAGAGTGTGTAACAACTCACTATTATATTTCCCTTTGGGAGATTGACGCATCGCGCCGAAGATATAACGGGACTAAGCCAGATACCGAAGACATGGGTTTGCGAATTTTAATTCGCAAGCGGTAGGAGAGCGTTTTTAGCGCAGCGAAGATTGACCCGCGAGGGCGATTGGAGCGCTAAGAAGTGAAAATGTTGGCATGAGTAACCTGCAAGACAGATGAGAAATCTGTCCGCTGAAAGCCTGAGGTTTCCTTGGCAATGAAAATCAGCCAAGGGTTAGGCGGTCCTAAGGCAATGGAGAAATCCGCAGCCGATGGACAGACGGTTAATATTCCGTCCCTATCTCAAGCGCTTTTACGGAATGACGAAGTTTAGTATGCCGGGCGCCTTATTGGATTGGCGTTCTTTGCATCAGAGTTTTTGGAAGGCAAATCCTTCCAAATGCGTTTAATCGCAAACTTAAGTGTCGAGAAAATTTTCCCGTTCGCGGGAAGAAATTTGGCAAAGCAAGCTTCCAAGAAAACTTTCGTAAATTAGCTTGAGGTATCCGTACCGAAAACCGACACAGGTGGGCAGGGCGAGCAGCCCACAGCGAACGAGTGATCCGTGGTTAAGGAACTCGGCAAAAAAGCGGCCGTAAGTTAGCGATATGGCCTGCCCCGCTTAGCGGGGCCGCAGCTAAAGATTCCCTGGCGACTGTTTATCAAAAACACAGCTCCCTGCTAACTCGCGAGAGGATGTATAGGGGGTGATGCCTGACCTATGCGAGAAGGTTAACGGCGGATGTGGTATTCCCAGCAATGGAGATATTGCTGATGCCCGAAGCCCTCGTAAATGTCAGCGATAACTATAATCGTTCTAAGGTCATGCTTTTGTTGATTTATCAAGGAAGGCATGAGGACTGGAACGATTATAATAATGAAAAAAAACGCTGCCTATTCTAATGAAAATTAGAATGTCTAAAAATTTTCGGCTATATGCTGGAAAATCTGTGGATAAAATCCTCAAGTATCCGAAACTACTATGGTATAATGCGTCCATATAAATATGGCGAAAATATCAAGTAAAAAAGTTATCGGCGCAGATAATCAGCAGGAAAGGCTAAAAATTGCTTGGTGGATTTGCGGTTTTGTTGATGGAGAAGGTTGTTTTTCGGTAAGTATAATCAAAAACAAAACTACCAAATCGGGAATTCAAATTTTTCCAGAATTTGTCGTAACGCAAGGAGCAAAAAGTTTGTTCGCGCTCAAAAAAATTAAAAATTTCTTTGATTGCGGCAATATTTTTGTGAATAAGCGTTATGACAATCACAACGAAAATCTTTACAGATATTGTGTAAGATCTTTGGAGGACTTAAAGACCAAGATTATTCCATTTTTTATGGAAAATAATCTGAAAACTTATAAGCGAAAGGATTTTTCAATTTTTAAAGATGTTGTGAGAATAATGCTTCAGAAAAAGCACCTAAATGATTCCGGTAGAAATAAAATTCTTTCTTCAATCGGTAAAATGAACAGAAGAAAAAAGCGATTTTAGAATCCTCACAGACCATATGCCGAACCCTGAGTTTATCGAAGGGAAGATATGGTCGGGACTTTATGGCGACATAAAGATTAACAAAATCAAGCGAAATTCCTTGTCTGGTAAGTTCAGACGTGCACGAAAGGCCTAACGACTGGGGAACTGTCTCAACCACGAGCTCGGTGAAATTGCAATTCCAGCGAAGATGCTGGGTACCTGTAGCAAGACGAAAAGACCCCGGGAGCTTTACTGTAACTTAGTATTGGCTATAGGACTTTAATGCGTAGCATAGAAGGGAGGCTTTGAAACCGTGTTTTCGGATGCGGCGGAGCCGCCAGTGAAATACCTTTCTTTAAAGTTTTATAATCTAACCGGCGCGGCAAAAACGCGTTGGGACAGTGCTTGGTGGGCAGTTTTAGTGGGGCGCNNNNCCAAGGGTTTGGCTGTTCGCCAATTAAAAAGGTACGTGAGCTGGGTTCAAACCGTTGAGAAGCGAAATAAATTTTGGCTTTTCAACAGTTTGAATCCGAGGTAAAAGACATCAGATTCATGGCGGCTTTCACGAGTAATCGTGATTGACAAATCGACTATATCGGTAAATTCCTATTGAATGACAAACTGTCATATGGTAGGATAATACCGAGGGAAGTTGTGTATGAATAATCTTTCGTTGACACAAAAATCTTATTTAGCGGGCTTTTTAGATGCTGATGGCAGCATCTATGTTCAAGCCAAGATAAATAAAACATATAAGTATGGCTATCAAATAGCTCCATATATTGTTTTATTTCAATCTAAAAAGGACAATAACTTCGAACAAATCTGTAAATTAATTGGAGCTGGTTATATTAGAGAAAGAAAAGACGGAATCACGGAATATATTATTGGCAGAATTGATGAAATTACTGAATTTCTAAGAATAATAGAACCGTATGTTCTGCTTAAGAAAAAACAAGTTCAATTAATGAAAAAAGTTATTGAGGTAAAGAAAAAAGTTAAAAATAAAAAAGATTTTGAAGTGTTAATAAAATTAGTAGATAAATTCAGAGAGCTGAATTATTCCAAAAAAAGAAAAATTCGTACATTAACCCCGTAGAGACTAGACGTCGATCTTCCTGTAAAAGGGAAGAAGATATAGTCCAATGCACATAGCAATATGTGGTAACATGCGTGAGACAGGTTGGTCTCTATCTGCTACAGGCGTTGATACTTGAGGAGCGTCATTCCTAGTAAATAAAATTGCTACTTTGCGGAGTAATCCGCATTGAAAATTCGGCTATAACGGTGAAATCTTCATAAATTATTAAGTCCATGTTAAAATTAAGATGCTTAGGGACCATAATTTTTAAGATAATACCGTGGGAAGTCGTCAGTATGTTGAAAAATGGTTTTGGTCACCGATGTCTATATGCGGTCGGAACAACATTGATATTTTTGGGGGAGCCTTTTTTTGGGGCGTTGAGCCTGAGATATCGTGCCGTAATGTGTATAGACTTTGGATTCCTCGCGCAGAATCCGAGAAGACCTTAATCAGGGGGTGGAAGTTTCCGGCCGGAAATTCTACCCCACCATTTTTCAGCATATTGATTGACCCCGTATCGACTGATCCCGAAAGGGGGAGATCTGTCAACTGGCGGATCACACGCCGACTCTTATCATAAAAAAGCGAAGCCATGGTTTATCCTAAAGCTCGCGATAAGACGAAGATATAGTCAGAGCCATAAGAAATTATGGAAGTACTCGACGAGAGGACCGGAATGACGGAACCTCTGGCGTACCGGCTGTCCTGCCAAGGGCACCGCCGGGTAACTATGTTCCGAATTGATAAGCGCTGAAAGCATCTAAGCGCGAAGCAATCTCCAAGATTAGGTATCGTTGTCCCGCTTGACGGGACGAGAGCTTCCTCGAAGATGACGAGGTTGATAGGCGATAGGTGTAAGCATAGCAATATGTTAAGCCGAGTCGTACTAATAAAGCGAAGTCCTATTCATCCCTTACATGAGCGCGGAGCGCTCAATTTACAATTTTTAATTTTCAAACCTGGAAAATTAATCCCATTGTCCTGGTGACAATAGCGCGGTGGAACCACCTTTTCCCATTCCGAACAGAGAAGTGAAACGCCGTGTCGACGATGATACTTAATCCTCGAAGGTTAGGGAAAGTAGTTATCGCCAGGACAATGGGATTAATACAAAAAATCCCCCTAAGGGGGATTTTTTGTTGGTGGATTTTATAAAATAAAAATTTGATGGAATATAGAATTTTGAGATATTCTCGATTAATTTGTGAAATTATTCTACAATATATTTATATGGAAAAAGATTTTGATAATTGGAACGAAAAGAAAAAGAAAACCCATTCGGAAACTACGCAAATAGTGTTCTATGAACGCGAAGTATGGTGGGCTTACACTGGAGTAAATGTTGGAGTTGAAATTGATGGCAAACACGAACTTTTTTCTCGGCCGGTAATTATAGTCAGAAAATTCAACAAAGATATGGCTCTTATTGTTCCGACAACCGCTCAAGACAAGAAAGAAAATAAATATTATCTAGTAGTTTCCGGCGATGATGGTAAGCACTATACAGTTTGTTTATCGCAAATCCGCGCCATAAGCACAAAACGATTTTTTAGAAAAATAGGCACTATAGATAAAACAAATTACGCGATATTGTTAGAAAAAATAGCAGATATGATAAAGGGCACTCTTTAAAAACAACGATCCCGCCTTGCGGCGGGATCTCAGAGGCCAAAGCCCATAATCACTTTTCATTATATCACTCTTATAAACCGTGTCAATAAAGTAGTTATCGCCAGGACAATGGGATTAATGCAAAGCCCCTCAAAATGCGGTTATTCAACCGATCGAAATTTCAACTGCATTTTGATAATTTGATAAAATTGATAAAATAGCGAAAATAATATCTATTGTTTCTTTTACTTTTTTCTCGTTGCAAACTATACTTATTTTGTATGAACGAAAGCAGGAGGGTATTAAAAAGAATTTTTATTGCTGTCGTTTACTTGGCGGTTTTTGCCGGTTTAGGGACCGGAGGATATTTTTTTTTCCGGCCGGCGTCAGAACCATCCGTTCCATCAACTCCCATCGCTACTTCTATTGAAATAATCTGGTCGGACGCCTTTGTTTCCGGGCCGAATTTATATTCCGCCGCCGCCCAAATCAAGAATCCCAATACGAATTTCGGCGCGAATTTTTTGCGGTACTCTTTTTATTTTTATGATGAAAACGAAACTTTACTTGACTCCGCAACAGGTGATTCTTTTATCTGGCCCGGCGAATCAAAATATATCGTTCTTGGCGGCATTAATTTGGCCAAAGCGCCGGCAAAAACAATTTTAAAAATAGAAAATCCGGCATGGCAAGAGATTGAGAATTTTAAAGGCATCAATTTAACGGTTGGCAATGTCAGTTTTAAAAAAGAAGCCGGCGGTTCCGATAAGTTTTTTTCGGTTAACTTTACGGCAAGCAACGACACCCTTTTTGATTTAAGCAGAGTTTACATTACGGCCATTGTCTTGGACGGAGATAAGATGCCAATAGCCGCGGCTTCGACCCTTTTGGAAAATTTAAAATCCAAAGAAAACCGCCCTTTTCTTATTCCTTGGTTTTCCGCTTTTCCCGGAATGCCCGCCGGCGTTATTTTGAATATTTCCGCCAATCTCCGAGAAACCCCGGCGCTTATAGGACAATAAATTTATGTTGCAAGCGCTGAAAAAACTGGATTGGATTTTAATGGGCGCTATTATTTTGCTTGTTGCCATCGGCCTGTTAAGCGTTGCCTCGGCGTCTCAAGCCAGAATAGGGGATTTCTCCAGTTTCAAAAAACAGCTTATTTTTTTTATAATCGGTCTGGCCTTGCTATTGATTTTTAGTTTTATCGATTATCGTTTTTTGAGAAATTATTCAACGGTGGTTTTGGCGCTGTATATTTTGTCCGTCTGTTTGCTCGTCGCGCTTCTATTGCTGGGCAATCGAGTCAGAGGATCGGTCTCTTGGTTTCAAATCGGGTCGCCTATCGGCGAACTGGGGATAGAGCCGGTTGAGGCGATGAAATTTATTTTAATCATTGTTTTGGCAAAATATTTTTCCGGACGCCATATAGATTTCGGCTTGGTTCGGCATGTATTTGTTTCCGGTTTTTACGCGCTGCTTCCCGTGGGGCTGGTTTTGCTTCAGCCGGATCTCGGTTCGGCTGTTTTAATGGTAACGATATGGGTTGGAATAATGTTGGTTTCCGGAATCAGAGCGAGACATCTTTTGGTTCTTTTTTTAATTTTCGCCATTATCGCGGGGCTGTCTTGGTTTTTTCTTTTTAAAGAATATCAGAGGGCGCGCGTTTTAACTTTTCTTCAGCCGCAAAGCGATCCGCTCGGCCAAGGATATAATGTTTTACAATCGATAATCGCTATCGGTTCAGGCGGATTTTGGGGCAAAGGACTAGGGCACGGCAGTCAATCGCAATTGAATTTCTTGCCGGAACAACACACGGATTTTATTTGGGCGACCATTGCAGAAGAATGGGGATTTTTTGGTGTATTTTTCGTTTTGGGTCTTTTTGGCATTATCTTTTGGCGGCTTTTTCTTATTGCCGTTAATGCTAACACTAATTTTGCGCGTCTTTTTATTTTCGGGCTTTCATTATTGCTTCTTACGCATATTACCATTAATATAGGAATGAATATGGGGTTTTTTCCGGTGACGGGCATTTCTTTGCCGCTGTTGAGTTATGGCGGGTCAAATTTAATTGCTACGATGCTGGCTTTCGGAATAGCGCAAAATATTAAATACAATTTATAAAATGTTGAAGAATAGAGCGATAATTTATACCGATGGCGGTTCTCGGGGCAACCCCGGGCCAAGCGCTTTGGGAGTCGTTATTGAAGACGAAAATGGGAAAATTTTAAAAGAATATTCCCGCTATCTTGGCGAAGCGACCAATAACCAAGCCGAATATGAAGCGGTAATTTTTGCTTTGCAAAAAGCCAAGCAGTTAAAAATAAAAGAACTGGAAATCAGAACAGATAGTGAATTAATCGGCAAACAGTTTATGGGGAAATACAAAATTAAAGACCCCGATCTCCAACAGCTTTTTATAAAGGCGTGGAATCTTCGATTGGATTATGACCGAGCCGATATAAAAATAATTCCGCGGGAGCGGAACAAAAAAGCCGATAAATTGGTCAATCAAGAACTTGATTTAAAGAACAAGCTGTTCTAATTGAAAACCCCCGCATGCGGGGGTTTTCAATTATTGACTTAATGAGAAAACTATAAGCCGGATTCTGTACCCCGCCAAAGCGGAGCGACAATTATCTCTCTGGTCCCAAGATTGCTCTCGGGATCTAGCGTCCATACGGACTTGCACCCAGCAAGGATTTAGCCGTTTCACTTTCATGTTGCCATGAAATTCGCCCCTTGACAAACTTGGGGCGCCTTAGTCCTTTCGAACTTTGGCGTCTCTGTTCGCACCTCTCGCGTTATGAATTCCGCGGCGGGTCGTTAACCCGTGCGCTTTTCACTTAACATTTCGAAATATCGATATATCAAGTTGGTGTCCGGACTTTCCTCCCTTCGATAAACTCAGGGCAATTGTCCGTTTTCTCTTGTGAAATTGTTAAAGCCAATAATGTCCTTTAGGGACTTTGCAAATATATCAGATATTGGTTTTTAGCGCAAATTCTGCTACTATGAGTCCAATCATTATGTTTGGCGCCTTAATCAGATTTCTGAATCAAAGATCTCAAAGAATATCTTCCGCCGCTCTAATAGTGGCATTTTTTAGCTTGATCAGCCGTCTTTTTGGACTCTGGCGCGATCGGCTTCTGGCCGGTCAGTTCGGCGCTTCCAGGACGCTCGATATTTATTTTGCCGCTTTTAAAGTTCCCGATTTGGTTTACAATCTGCTCATTGTCGGCGCCATTTCTTCGGCGTTCATTCCCATTTTTTATGAACGGCTGACCAAAGATAAAAACGAAGCATGGCAATTTGCTGCCAATGTATTGAATGTTTTGATTTTTGCGCTGATAATTTTTTCCGCGGTTTTAATGATATTCGCGCCTCAACTTATAAATTTGGTTGCCCCCGGATTTGATAGCGCGTCAAAAGAACTTGCCATTAAAATAAGCCGGATATTATTTTTAAGTCCGTTGCTTTTGGGGATTTCGGCTTTTGCCGCCGCATTATTGCAGGCCTTTTCCAAATTCTTGATAACGGCGCTGGCGCCTATTTTTTACAATTTAGGAATTATTTTCGGCATTGTATATTTGACGCCGCGATATGGAATTTGGGGGTTGGCGCATGGTGTGATCATTGGCGCGTTATTGCATTTTCTTATTCAGGTGCCGGCGCTGGCCGGTACGGGTTTTAGGTTGCGCGCGTTGTTAAATTTTAAAGAATCAGGGCTGATTAAAATGGCGAAACTTTGGCTTCCCAGAACCTTAAGTTTGTTGGCGTTTCAGATAAACGGAGTTTTTTTAACCGCCATCGCTTCAATTTTGGCCACCGGCAGCATTGCCATTTTTCATTTTGCCGATAATTTAAGGTGGGTGCCCATAGGCATTGTGGGGATAGCATTTTCCACCGCGGCTTTTCCGGCCATGAGTTTGTCCTACGCGCAGGGCAAAAAAGATTTATTTTTAAAACGATTTTCGCTGGCGGTAAAGCAAGCGATGTTTATTGTTATTCCTCTGTCTCTTTTCATTTTTGCCCTGCGCGCCCAGATAATAGGAATAGTTTTGAGGACCGGAAATTTTAGTGTGCAAGACGCGCGATTAACGGCGGCGATGCTGGGTATTTTTGCTTTCGGTATTTTTGCCGCCGCGCTTTTTCCTATCTTTACCCGCGCCTTTTTTGCTTTTCAAAACACCAGAACGCCGGTGATTATCAATGTGGTTTCGATGGTTATCAATATTGTTTTAGCGGTTGTTTTCGTATGGTTTTTTTCTAAATATACTTCTGTTTCGGGGATTCTGGGCTTGCCGCTTTCCGTAGTAATTTCAAGCATTATCAATGTCATCTGGCATTGGATTGATTTGAAAAAACATGTCGGCGATTTCGGAATCAACGGTATCAAAAAATCATTTCTTAAAATTCTTGTCGCCGGCGCCATTGCGGTTGCCTTTATTTATTTAGGACTTTATATTTTTTCTTTTATTTTTAATATGACCGGCGTCATCGGTTTGTTGTTAGCGACTCTTGGCGCCGGCTCTCTCGGAGTTATTGTTTATTTATTGGTTGTTTTCGCTTTTGGGATGGAAGAAATTTCAATGTTGAATATTCCGGCATCCTTGCTCAACTGGCGCGGCATCGAAAATCCCGAGTCGGAATTCGGCGGTCATTCTCTTGACGACCAATATTAAAATGAACATCAGAAACTTCGTAATCATCGCGCACATAGACCATGGGAAGTCGACTTTGGCCGACCGGTTTTTGGAGATAACCGGGACGGTGTCGCAAAGAAAAATGCGCGAACAATTTTTGGACCAGATGGACTTGGAGCGGGAAAGAGGGATTACCATAAAAATGCAGCCGGTGCGGATGAACTTTAAATATAATAGTGAAGATTATATTTTAAATCTGATAGATACCCCCGGCCATGTCGATTTTACCTATGAGGTTTCGAGAGCGCTGGCGGCGGTTGAGGGCGCCATTCTTTTGGTTGATGCTACGCAGGGCATCCAAGCGCAAACCATTGCCAATCTTTACTTGGCGAAAAAAGAAAATCTGAAAATCATCGGCGTCATCAACAAACTTGATCTGGTGGATGATCCGGAAAAAATTGAAATGCTCAAACAGGAAATCGCCAAATTGACCGATCAAAAACCGGAAGAAATTTTAGCGGTGTCGGCCAAGACCGGGCTGAACGCGGAAAAAATTTTGGAAAAAGTCATTGAAAAATTTCCTGAGCCGAAAATAAATATTGAAAAACCATTTCAAGCGCTGGTTTTCGATTCCCATTTTGACGCTTACAAAGGGGTATTGGCGTATATCAGGGTTGTGGAAGGAGAAATATCCAAACAAAAATTAATCAACGCGCTGGCAACCAAATCTAAAATTCAGATTTTGGAAACAGGCGTTTTCAAGCCGGAGCTTACAACTGTGGAAAAATTATCGTCGGGAGAAATCGGCTATATCGCCACCGGATTGAAAAACCCGACTCTGGTCAGAGTCGGAGATACTTTAGCAACCAATCCGAATGCCGAACCGCTGCCCGGATATACCGAGCCAAAATCAATGGTTTGGGCGAGTTTTTATCCGGAAGCGGCCGATGATTTTGATTTGCTGAAAGACGCGCTGTCGAAATTGAAACTGAATGACGCGGCTTTGCATTACGAACCGGAAACGCAGGAAGCGCTGGGGCGCGGTTTTCGTTTGGGTTTTTTGGGGATGCTTCATCTGGACATAACCGCCGAACGGTTAAAAAGGGAATATAACAGGCAGGTTATTATTACCACGCCGACCGTGTCGTATAGAATAAAAAATCGCCGCAAAGAAATACTGGAAATCTTTACACCGGCCGATTGGCCGGATTCGTCGCAAATCGAATCGATTGAAGAGCCGTGGATACGGCTGGGCATTCTTATGCCGACCAGATATTTGGGCGGGGTCATGAATCTGGTCGGCAATTATCGCGGCGTTTACAGACAAACGGATTATTTGGGCATGGATCATTTGATTCTTAATTTTGACATTCCGCTTTCCGATATTTTGGTGGATTTTCACGATCGCCTGAAAAGCGCATCCGAAGGATACGCGTCGATGAATTATGAATTTTTGGGATACAAACCGGGAAGTTTGGTAAAACTTCAAGTATTGATTGCCGGGGAGTCCGTTGAAGCGTTTTCAAAAATCGTGTCCAAAGAAAAAGCGTATAATGAAGGCAATGCCTTGGTTAAAAAATTAAAAGACATCGTCCCAAAACAATATTTTCCTGTCGCGCTTCAGGCAGCGATTGGCGGCAAAGTAATAGCCAGAGAAACCATTCCGGCGATGCGAAAAGATGTCACAGGATATTTATACGGCGGCGATGTGACGCGAAAAAATAAGCTTTTGGAAAAACAGAAAAAAGGCAAAAAAAGAAGAGCAACTTTCAACCGTGTTCAATTGGACAGCGAAGTTTATCTGAAAATGTTCAGGAATGCCCAATGATGTTAATATCTTAGAAGGGGGACAAACAAGAATATGACCATGGACAAAACCGCTAGAACGGTGATGACCAGCCACGCGACACCTAATCTTTTTTTAGTTTTGTTTTTCATAAATTTGTTTTATATCTGTTCAGTTTAATCAATATGCAAGAAAAAAACAATTCCAAAGTTTACAAAAAGCTTTTGGCATCAAGATTATTTTTTCTTTTTTTGATTCCGATTTGCTCGGCCTTGTTGATAGGCATTTTTCAGCAATTTTATTATTGGTATCAAATTGGCAAAGAGTCCAATGCGTTAAAAACGGAAATAGCGAATTATAATAAACAAAAAGAAGATCTCGGCAAGCTGATAGATTATTATAAAAATGAATCGAATCTTGCAAACGAGGCGCGGGTGCGGCTTAATTTGAAAAAAGAAGGCGAGAATGTCGTCATAATTTTGCCGGCGGCGACTTCAACGGAAAACGGTGAAGCGCTCTCGCTAAAGGATATTGAAAATATGCCGAATTACCAACAATGGTGGTATTATTTTTTTGGCAAATAATTTTGCGGGTATCGTATAGTGGTATTATGTATCCTTCCCAAGGATAAGACAGGGGTTCGATTCCCCTTACCCGCTTCAATGCGATACAATTGATTCAGGAATTAAGTTATAGGATGCATGGATAAATCAAAAATAATTTTTTATGGTGCGATCCATGCTTTCGGGGTCTTGGCATATATTTTTTTGCTGGTGTCGTTTATGAATAGCTCCAAAAATTTTTTTGGCAAAACGCCGGAAATTTTGATTGGCGCGGTAATGCTGTCAACTTTTGTTTTATCGGCCAGTATTACCGGCTTGTTGGTTTTGGGTCATCCGATTCATCTATATTTCAGCGGCCATAAAAAAGAGGGACTGATTTTATTATTTTTAATTCTCGCTTTTGCGAGTTCAAATATTTTTTTAACAAATTCTTTTCTGGCATAAAAAGCCCTGGTGATCGGTCGGCGTTCGCCAGTTCGTGGGTTAATTCCGCCCGTACCTTTTGTTCTGGCTTGAATCCACTTGCCGTCTTTGCCAGTTAGAGCGCTAAAGCCTTTTTTAATAAGTTTGGCTCTGATAAAATCGTAGTCCGCTTTTATCTCTTTAATCAATTCATCGTCTTCACTAAAATCCAAACTGGCGACTTTGATAAGTTGTCCGTCATCTGAATTTTTACCGTTCCATTTCACAGCGCAAAAAATAATAGCTTTTAATTTGCTCCAGCAATGGCTATTAAAAAATTCAGTTTCTTTCAGTTCTTTTGGATTAATCATCGTAATGGCCATCGTTTCCTTTGGTGTCAGTTTGCTCTTGACCTCGTAAAAGCTAACCGATTTTAATTCCCACGACAAGCCATTCGGCGCTTTGGAAATATTAGTTTCCAATCCCGCCAGTCTTTCCAAAATCAAACCTTTCCACCCTTTGTTTTGTTTACCAGTCTCGTAGGTTGTAATTTTATATTTTAAGGCAAGTTCTCTCAGGTTGCTACTAATATATTTTTTTAGATTATTTATTGCCACTGTACGAGTAATAATTTTCATAAAATTATTTTGATTTTTCTAAATCTTTTAATCTTTTTATTGATAAATCTAAATATTTTTTTTCTAAATCAATGCCAATGAATTTGCGGTCGTTCAGAAAAGAGGCGAGTCCTGTCGTTGACGAACCTGTAAATGGATCAATAATCAAGTCGCCTTTATCCGTGCTGGCTAAAACAATTCTAGCTAATAAATCAATCGGCTTTTGTGTTGGGTGCTTGCCGAATTTTTTTTCGCCGTTTCTCGGCGGATAAATTGCCCAAACGCTTCTCATTTGCAAACCGGGTTTTTTAATAAAATCTTCCGGCCAATTTCCCTCTTTCATCGCCTTGTAATTAAATTTGTGTTTGCTTTTTTGATCTTTGCGCGCCCAGATAAGCGTTTCGTGGCTGGCGGTAAAAAATCGGCAAGATAAATTAGGTGAGGCATTTGGTTTTAGCCATGCAATATCATTGAGGATGTGAAATTTAGCAACCTGTAGTGCAAAACCGCACTGATAGATTGAATGATAAGTTCCGCTAATCCAAATTGTGCCACCCGGCTTTAAAACACGTTTGCACGCTTCAATCCAAGAAAGATGAAATTCAAAATCTTTCTTAAGGCCGTTGCTGACATCCCATTGACCTTTATTTACGCTAACCATTTGACCAGCATGGCAAGTAAATCCACCATTCGAGAGTAAATAGGGCGGATCGGCAAAAATCATATCAACTGAATTTTCTGGAATTTCGGCTAATATATCAAGACTATTTCCGTGATATAGAGAAAAATTGCTGTATTTGTAATATGGTTTGGTTTTCATGCTTTCATTATATCAAAAATAAAAAAAAATTTCGCCCCCCAAATCGCCGAAGGCGATAAAAAAAGTTTTTGGAATTGTTTTTAAAATATTTCGCCTAACTGGTTATTATGCGAACCAATTGTTAATTAACAGCCAAAATTTGCGTATTATGCGAATAGATGATACAACTGTATTATCAATAGTCATAGAACCATTAAAAGTTATGTGGGTTGCGTGGCTGAATATTTGCGCGCCAAAGCAAAAAATTTTTAACAGTTTGATATGATTTTCTCCGCCATTTAAGGTGGTTTTTGTTTTTGAAGATTTTATGTATAATTACGGCAGTAACTTTTGCCGCCTTAGCTCAGTCGGCAGAGCGACGCATTCGTAACGCGTAGGTCCGCGGTTCGATTCCGCGAGGCGGCTTCAAATATTATGATTATAAAGAATATATCCGCCAGAGGCGGATCCGCCTTTGGCGGAAAGGAAAAAACTCAGGAATTGTTAAATCGGAGCCGCTTTTTGGCGGACCATCTTTGACTTTGCCGGAAAAAAGAAAAGAATTGAAGAATTAAAATTGCAAACGGAAAATTTCGATTTTTGGAAAAATCAGGAAGAGGCGAAAAATGTCCAAAAAGAAATTTCCGATTTGGAAAAGGAAATTAAAAATTGGAGCGATATCGAAACCGAAACGCAGAATTTGGCGGAATTTGCCGATTTGGCTGAAAAAGAAAACGATGAGGGAATCTTAAACGAAATGGCAGAAAAATTGAGAACTCTGGAATCCAAATTCGATAAACTGGAAATTCAAACATTTCTTTCCGAAAAATACGACAAAAACAATGCCCTTCTGACAATTTCATCCGGAGTGGGCGGGCGCGATTCGCAGGATTGGGCATCAATGCTTTTTAGAATGTATAACCGCTATTGCGAGTCCAAGGAATGGGAAATCACTATTTTGCATGAATCGCTTGGCGAAGAGGGGGGGATAAAAAGCGCTACTATAGAAGTGCGCGGATCATATGCTTACGGTTATTTAAAAAATGAAGCCGGCGTTCATCGCTTGGTCAGAATTTCGCCGTTTTCACCGACTAAACAACGGCACACTTCTTTTGCCGCTCTGGAGGTCTTGCCGGAAATAGAGGCCAAGGATGTGGAAATGAAAACCGAGGATTTGAAAATTGACACTTTTCGTTCTTCCGGACCGGGCGGTCAGAATGTCAACAAGCGGGAAACGGCCATAAGAATAACGCATTTGCCGACGGGCATCGTGGTGGCGGTTCAGTCGGAGCGCTCCCAACAACAAAATCGGGAAAAAGCCATGCAACTCTTGGCGTCAAAAGTGCATTCTTTGCAATTAAAAAAAGAGGAAACAGAACTGGCGAAATCTAAAAAAATAACCAAATCGGCTGAGTGGGGCGCACAAATCCGCTCATATGTTTTTCATCCGTACCAAATGGTCAAGGACCACCGCACCAACTACGAAACCTCCCAAATCGAAAAAGTCATGGACGGCGATCTGGAAGAATTTATTGAGGCGGAGTTGAAATTTACAAAATAAATTAATGATAGAAACAAAAGAAAATAATTTTGCTTTTATAGACGCACAGAATTTAAATTTAGGGCTACAAAGTCTCGGTTGGAAATTAGATTGGAAAAGATTCCGTATTTATCTTAAAGAAAAATATAATGTTTCAACCGCATATCTTTTTATAGGTTATTTGCAGGAGAGGCAGGATCTTTATTCTTCGCTACAAAAAGCTGGTTATGTTCTTATATTCAAACCAGTTTTTCCCGATGGCAATGGGGAAGTTAAAGGTAATGTTGACGCCGATTTAGTACTGCAGGCGATGATTGATTTTGTAAATTACGATAAAGCGATTATAGTTACTAGCGATGGGGATTTTTATTCTTTGGTTAAATATCTCTATGAGAAAAATAAATTGAAATTAGTAATGAGCCCCTATAATAAAACTTGCTCAATTTTGCTTAAAAAATCGGCAAAAGAGAAGGTTACATTTATGGATAATTTAAGAGAAAAGTTAGAATATAAGAAAATAAAATGAAAAAGCACCGCCGAAGGACGAAACCTTGAGAGGTGCTCTTTCCTGTGAATTCTAGTTAAATGATAGCAAATCAAAAAACAAAAGTCAATAGTTGTCCACAGGCATAAAAAATTCTTAAATGGTTAATAAAATCAACAAAAAATGACAAAGAATAAAATTACAAAAAGGTCAGAATTAAAAATCCCGCAAGAAAGCGCTCTTTCTGAAAAACAAAAGCGCGAAATCGAAAAATCGGTAAAAAGAACAATTAAAGAATACGGCGAAACATTGAGATTATTAGGAAAAGAATAAAATCAAAAAAATAAGTTTATGAAAAATATTTTAACTATAGCAATTATCATCTTGTTAATATTCGTTGCTTATAATTTTTTTAAAAAAGAAACATGGCTTGGATTTTATTATCCAAATGGTTGCTTGACTTGCCAAGAAGATTATATTTATAGTCCGACTTTTAAAGATAAGACATCTTGCTTATCATGGGCGACAACTTTAAAACAACAAAGAGGCAACCCGATTGATACATTTGAATGTGGGAAAAATTGTAAAATTCCAAGCACTAAATACGAAACATATGTGTGCGAGGAAACTGTAGATTATTAAATATTATGGAAAAATTAACGGAAGAAGAAATGTTGAGGATGCTTAAAGAGAACCCGGACGAATTGATTAAACATCTGGAAAAATGTCCAATTAATTTAGAGGAGTTAGGGCAAGAGATGGATATTGCCAGAAAGTTTGTTAAAGAAGGGTATAAAATAAACGATGAAGATATTCTCGCTGTTGAATTTGTTTTTTGGTTTGCTTATTTTGTTGAGAGATCAATTCAGGATTTTATCGTAGAACCGGAAGTTGGTATGGGCGGTAGGAGAGAGACAATACAATCTCTTACAGATAGATTAAGTTTCGGGGATAAAATCTCTGTAATTTCTGAGTTGTACAAAGAAGATCTTAAAAAAGGCGATCTCTTATCTCTATTGTGGAAAATCAATGAAATAAGAAACCATGTTGCACATGGTCGTTTTGATAAATTGAAATATAAAGAGTGCGAACTTTCAGATATTAGAGGCCAATTAAAAATTATTGTTGATTTTAAAGATGCCTTATTTGGAGTTAAAAATGATTAAATAAAATACATTTCAATTACTTTATAGAGTAATTGTTTTTTTGGTTCTGATTGTGATAAAATAATCGCAATGAAACGGATTTTTATTGAGGAGACGGTAAATAAAATAGGGGAGAAAGTAAAGGTTTCCGGATGGGTGAATGTTCGCCGCGATCACGGCAAGATTATTTTTATTGATTTGAGAGACCGTTCAGGATTATTACAAGTGGTTTTTTCCGGCGATATTGTAAAAAAAGCCGATCAACTGCGTTCGGAATGGGTTGTTTCAATTGAGGGAAAAATAAAAGAACGGCCGGAAAATTTAAAAAATTCCAAAATAGAAACCGGCAGTATTGAAATGGAAGCGGAAGAATTGGAAATTTTAAACGAAGCCAAAACATCGCCGTTCCCACCCTACGGGTGGTCCCCCGAAGGGGGAGAAATCGGGGAGAACGATAAGATAAATGAGGAGCTCCGCATGGAATATCGTTATCTTGATTTGCGCTCTCCTAGGATGCAGAAAAATCTGGCTAAACGTTCCGAAATTTTGCGTTTTTTGAATGATTATTTAAAAGACCAAAAGTTTATTGAAATAGAAACGCCTGCTTTAACCAAGGGGACGCCAGAAGGAGCGCGGGAATTCGTCGTTCCTTCGCGGAAACATCCGGGCGATTTTTATGTCCTGCCTCAGTCGCCACAGCAATTCAAACAACTTCTTATGGTTGCCGGATTTGAAAGATATTTCCAGATTGCCCGGTGTTTCCGCGATGAGGACTCGCGGGGCGACCGCCAGCCGGAATTTACCCAGTTGGATGTTGAAATGAGTTTTGTTGAGGAAAATGACGTGATGAAGCTTATTGAAAAAATGATGGTTGATTTGGTTAAAAATGTTTTTCCGGAAAAAAATATAACGGATTTTCCATTTCCAAAATTAGACTACGGCGAAACAATAAAAAAATATAATACAGATAAACCGGATTTAAGAAAGGATAAAAATGATCCGAATGAACTGGCTTTTGCGTGGATAGTGAATATGCCTCTTTTTGAATACTCAAAAACAGAGAAAAAACTAGTTTCCGCGCATCACCCGTTTACTATGCCTGTCGAAACTGATTTGGAAAATCCGGAAAAATTAAAAGCCGAAGCATATGATTTGGTTTTAAACGGCTACGAAATCGGCGGAGGTAGTATCAGAATTCATCAGCGTGAACTGCAAAATAAAATTTTTGAAATTTTGGGGCTGAAAGAGGCGGAAATCGAAGCGCGGTTTGGGCATATGCTTAAAGCGTTTGAATATGGGGCTCCGCCCCATGGCGGCATTGCCTTGGGTTTGGATCGGTTATTAATGATTCTGATGAATGAAACATCTATCCGAGAGGTTATCGCTTTTCCCAAAACCGGTGATGACAGGGATTTGCTTATGGGTGCGCCCTCGGATATATCGGAAAATCAATTGAAAGATATTCATATAAAATGTATCAAGTAAGTTTGGAAAAATTTAATGGGCCATTAGACCTTTTGCTTTCGCTGATAGAAGAAAGAAAGTTGGCAATCGGCGAAGTCGTTTTGAGCCAAGTTACCGGTCAATTCTTGGAGCATTTGAAAGAGGTTCAAGAAAGCGAGAATTATCAGAGAGTTCTGGCTGATTTTTTGGTGGTTGCCAGCCGTTTGATTTTAATCAAATCCCGTTCGCTTTTGCCAAATTTGGTTTTAAGCCAAGAAGAAGAAGGGGATATTAAAGAACTGGAAAATCGGCTTAATGCATATCGGGAAATTAAAATATGGGGTCGTGAATTGGGGAAGTGGGCAAAGGATCGACTCTCATATTTCGGCAGGGATTCGTATTTGAATATGCCGAAAATTTATTATCCGCCACAAAATATTTCAGCGAAAAGTTTATGTGAAAAGTATACAACATTCCTAAAAACTTTGCCGCAAATTGAGAAGTTGGAAGAACAAAATCTGCAAAGGGTGGTAACGCTCGATCAAAAAATGCTGGAATTGAAAACCAGAATAACCATCGCCGTGGAGGCGTCGTTTGCGGATCTTTCGGGCGGGATAAAAAATAAAATAGATGTCATTCTGAATTTCTTGGCGGTTTTGACGCTGTTTCGCGCGCGGGTCTTGGAACTTTTCCAAAACGAAATTTTCGGCGACATCAAAATTAAACAATGCGCTGAAATTTGATATAATCATCGATATGGATCAAAAGAACATTTTGGAAAGTTTGTTATTTGTTTCGGGGCATCCGTTGAGTTATAAAAAATTAGCCGAGATTTCGGGATTTTCAGGGGAAGAAATTACGAATTCATTGAAAGAATTGGCGTGCGAATATGAACAAAACAATAGGGGATTGCGGCTGATTTTTTTAGACGACAAAATTCAGCTGGTAGCGGCTCCGGAATCAAAAGAAGCAGTGGAGAAATTAATTAAAAGTGATCTCAACGAAGAATTGACGCCGGCGGCTTTGGAAACGCTGGCAATAATCGCGTACAATGGACCAGCGAGCCGCGCCGTGATTGAAAATTTGCGCGGCGTCAATTGCGGTTTCATTTTACAGAATTTGACGATTCGCGGTTTGATAGAAAAGAAAAATAATCCAAGCGACGGCCGCTCTTTCGTTTACAGCGTTTCGTTTGATTTTCTAAAACAGCTCGGATTGAGCCGACTCGAAGATTTACCAAATTATAATGAACTTAGAAAATAATGGAAGAAAATAAATTTTTTTATTTAAAAATATCATTAATTTTGGCGGCGGCTTTTTTTGTTTGGTTTTTTGGCTCTCCAAAAGATAAATTAGTGGTTTCAAAAGAAATTTCTCAAGAAAAACAATTTAATGCGCCGGCGGCGCTTACAAATTTCGCGCCGCCGGCGCTGATGATTTTCGGCGACTCTGAAAACATGACCCCCAGGCGCGATTGGACGGTCCCGTTTTTGGAGCTTGAAGCGCCGGCGGCGCTGGCGATAAAAACCGACGGCAGCAGGGTCTATTACAACAAAAATATCGAAACGCGCAGATCTATCGCCTCGCTGACAAAATTAATGACCGCAATCATTATTTTTGAAAATTATGATTTAAACGAAGTTATGGAAATTCCGTTAAGCGCCGTTAAAAGAGAGGGATCGATGGGCGATTTGAGGCCGTCGGAATCGATAACCGCGCGGTCGCTTTTGGACATTATGTTGATTGATTCTTCTAATGACGCCGCTTTTGCTTTTGCGAATCACAAGCCGGGTTTTATTTCGTTAATGAATCAAAAGGCGAAGGAACTGGGCTTGAATAATACCCGTTTCAGCAATGCCGACGGGCTTGATGACGCTAATAATCACTCTTCCGCGCTTGATGTTTCGAAAATTTTCAGCTATCTTGTAAGCAAGCATCCCGAAGCGTTGGAGATTATGAAAATTAATAATATGGTTGTCTATTCCGCCGACGGAAAAATCGCGCACCGCCTTCAAAACACTAACGAACTTTTAGAGAAAACGGATATTGTGATTGCCGGAAAAACCGGATATACCGAAAAAGCGGGCGGGTCTTTAGTTCTGTTGGCTAAAGGCGACATTATTACCGTTGTTTTGGGATCGCCGGATCGTTTTGGAGAATCGGAAAAATTAATTAATTGGTTAAAATCGGCTTATATATGGGAGAAATAACGCGGCTTTTAATTTTAACGGCAACATCTTTCGCGGTGGCGTTTTTTGCCGCGCCCCTGCTTACTCATTTTTTATTTAAATACAATTTAGGCAAACAAATCAGAACCGAGGGGGCGCCGATTTTCGCTAAAATTCACGGCGTCAAAGAAGGCACGCCGACAATGGGGGGAATTATTATTTGGGGCACGGTGTTATTTTTGGCGATCGGTTTTTGGCTTCTCTCACTTTTTTTTGACGGCATTTTCGGCCAGCTGAATTTCTTGAGCCGTTCCCAGACATTTTTACCGCTTGGCGTCTTAATTTTTTCCGCCGTTTTGGGATTTATGGATGATCTGCTCGGCGTCTTGAAAATCGGGCCGAAGGGCGGTGGCCTTGCGATGAAACACAAACTTGTTCTTTATACCGTTATCGCGGCGGTTGGCGCCTACTGGTTCTATTTTAAATTAGGATGGGACATCTTCCACATTCCGTTTTTGGGGAATTTTATTGTCGGATTTTGGTATATTCCTATTTTTATTTTCATTATCGTGGCCGCGGCTTTTTCCACCAATGAGACCGACGGTTTAGATGGCCTTGCCGGCGGTGTTCTCCTATTCGCTTTTGCGGCGCTTGGGGCGCTCGCCTTTACCCAACGGCACTATGATCTTACCGCTTTCACCGGCGTTATCGTCGGGGCGTTATTGGCATTTTTGTGGTTCAATATCTATCCGGCGCGATTTTTTATGGGTGATACCGGCGCCATGTCATTGGGCGTCACTCTGGGCGTTATCGCCATGCTGACCAACTCGGCTATGTTGTTGCCCCTTTTTGCCTCCATTTTGGTTTTGGAATCCGGTTCGGTGATTATTCAGGTTTTGTCAAAAAAATTCCGAAAAAAGAAAATATTTCTTTCAACGCCAATCCATCATCATTTTGAAGCGCTGGGCTGGCCGGAGACCAAAGTCACGATGCGCTTTTGGATTATTTCCGCTGTCACCGCCACCGTCGGCCTCATTATCGGCCTTTTGGGGAAATAAAATAAAATTGTTGATAAATTGGTTATAAGCTGTTTAAAAGCGTTTTTTTACGCTTGAAAAAAATACTTGACCAAAAACTTGCATTGTGATAGGGATTAAGGCAATAAGTGTTGCGGCAAGCAATCATGCGCCGCAAAGTTGGCTTTTTTAGTAAAAAATTACAAGTAAATAAAAATTTAATAAATATGAAAAATATCATTTGGGGGGGGGCGTTAAAAGGTAAGGAATCTTTTTACAATAAGAAAGGAATAGTTTTAGCCGTTGCCGCAATCGTTTTGGTTAGCGGTTTTTTTGCGCCTAGTTTAGCTTTGGCAGCGGCAACGGTTACACCCGCGAGCGGAGGCACAAATATTTCAATTGATACAACTTCTGCTCCGCTAGGAAGCGGAACTTATAAAACACTAAGCGGTCCCGGCATAAACGAACTTGTAGCCGGAGATATCTCTACAGGAATACACACGATTACATTGCCTGCGGGTTGGGAGTTTGAAATCTCCGCGATCAGCATTACCACTTTCGGTAGCGACATAGCATTTCAATCTACCAGTATTACTCCAAGTCCAACATCTTTTTCTTTCAATGTGACGGCACAATCAACCACTGGCGGCTTTGTGGGCTTTGGCGGTCTTAAAGTTAGACCGACTGGCACTACTCCAAGCACCAGCAACATAACCCACTCGGAAGCAAGTATTGTCGGAGTAACAGATGGAAGCACGAATTTCGGAACTCTCACGACTATTCCGGGAACTGTTACAAAGCTTGCCTTTACGACGCCGCCGGGTGCGACTACGGTATATGGCTCTAATTTAAGCACCCAGCCGGTTGTTAAGACACAAGACCAGTTCGGTAATGAATCATCAAACGGAGCATCCGGTAAAACAGTAACGCTCACTCTGGTTCCCGACACGGGCAATATAGTCGGTACGGCTTCGCTCGACATAAGTAGCGGGACGGCATCGTTCAGCGGCTTAACCGTAGATTCGGTTGGTACGAAACAATTAACCGCTATGGTTGAAGGCCTTACAAGTGCCAATAGCGGTTCTTTTGAAATCACTCAAAAGGAACTGACAGTTTCCGGTTTATCAGCTACAAGCAGGCCGTATGATGGCACCACAGTCGCAGAGGTGACTGGCACACCGGCACCTGTCGGCGTTGTTGATGGTGATGATGTCTCTCTAGCCGGGACAGCCGTTGGGCCATTTGACAGCGCAAATGCAGGAAGTAGAACCGTTGCTGTCACAGGTTTATCTCTCGCAGGAGCAGATTCCGCGAATTACACTCTCACACAGCCGACGTTGGATTCAAGTATTACAGCAAAGGTAATTACGATTACTCCAGATTCTGGTCAAACAAAAGTCTATGGCGAAGTCGACCAAGCACTCATGTATACCAATACCGCTTTGATTGGCGGAGACTCCATTACTGGCGCCTTGAGTCGCATTTCAGGAACAGATGTCGATGCTTATTCCTACACGCTCGGCTCTCTGTCTGCAGGTGGCAACTATTCTCTGAGTCTCGGAGGAACTGAATCATTCACAATTACTGCGAGGCCTCTCACGGTTACTGCAACTGGAATCACTAAACCCTATGATGCCAACACGGATGCCACCGTTACTCTTTCTAGCGATAAAATTTCAGGAGATGACGTGACACCTGCGTACACGTCTGCCTCATTCTCGGACAAAACTGCTACGGATGGCAAGACAGTAAGTGTAAGCGGCATTAGTATTAGCGGCGCTAAAGAGGGGAATTATAACCTGCTTAACGAAACTGCTGTAACAACAGCAAATATCACCAAAAAGTCGATTACTGCAACTCTTAATGTAAAGAATAAGATTTATGACGGTACTACAAGTTCGTCATTCCAAGCGCTGCCGACGCCCCATATTGTTCTGAGTGACGTCATTCCAGGTGATGATGTAACTGTTTTAAGTGAAGGTACGAAGTCTTTTCTAGACAAGCATGTAGCTAATGACAAGACAGTAAATGGTTCCGGCATAACTCTTACAGGAGTGGATAAAGACAACTACATATTCAACGGCACCGGAACAGGTATAGCAAATATCACTGTTCGGGCTATCGCTGTTACTGCTGTAACTGACTCAAAAACGTATGACGGCACAACAGGGTCCCTTGTAGAACCGGCAATTACAACCGATCTTGAAAGTGATCCAATAGCTCCAGGTGACACAGATGATTTCTTCCAAACTTATGACACTGAAGATTTTGGGATAAACAAGACACTCACACCGGACGGAGTAGTGCATGACGGGAATCCGATAGAAGGTAATAACTACACGGTTACACTCGCTCTAGTTTCAACAGGTGTAATTACTAAGGCACCCCTTACTGCCACCATTACCGTTTCAAACAAGGTTGTTGACGGAAACACTTCCGCAACAATACTCACTCGCATCCTTGTTGGTAAAATCGATGGCGATGATGTTACTCCAAACGCAGACGGTGTAGCGACCTTCGCTAGCGCAAATGTAGGAAATGGTCAGACAGTGACAGCTTCCGGCATAACTCTCGCTGGCGATGACAAGGACAACTATTCTTTTGACGATACGGCCACAGGAACAGGAAACATTCTGCCAGTTCCAACGACGGTTTATGTAAACGGTAGCTGGGCTGGAACAGGGGCATGGACAGACCCGGATGGCGCAGGTCCTGCAACATACTTCGGCTACGACGCATTTGCCACAATCCAAGAAGGTATTAACGCGGTAGCGGCAGCCGGAACTGTGAATGTCGCAGCTGGAACTTATGTTGAGAATGTATCGCTTGATAGTAAGCCAAACATCACGATTCAAGGAGTCGGTGATACGACTGTTGTTGAACCGGGAACTGGCATTGGCTTCGCTATTACGGATTCAAATGGGGTGACGATTAAGAATCTTAAAATCCATACGACAGGAGCCGATGCGCACGGCATTTGGGTCGCTGGTACTCCTAATGAAGGCAGTGCCGTGAACGGTCTAACTGTGCAGGACACGACAATAGTCGTTGATGGTTATTCGACTGGCATCTATGCAGAGCAAGTGAATCCCGCTCATACAGGCTGGCTAATAGGAGGTTTTGGGCATGGCAACACGATAACAATAAACCAGGGCACCGGAGTTACTGGCGATGGATTGGACCTGCACGATGTCTCGGGCTCAACAGTAAGTTACAACACCATTACGCTTAACACCCCGACTAACAGCACCAATGTGCTGTGGACGAGCGAACTCTCTGATCTAACTAACCTGGTATTCAACAACAACACAGTAAGTGGTTCTAGCGGAAGTGAAATAGCTTTCGTTCCAAACTTTGTGATTCCGACGAATTCTTCAACAATCACAACTGTAACGGTTTCTGGAAACACATTCAGCAATTGGGGTTCAAGAGGATTGAGAATTGGAAGTGGGGTTGCTTCCGTCATTGTGAGCGAGAACAAATTTCTCGGAACAGGAGAAACATTGAAGAATGAAGATGTTTCAGAAGTTAATGCCGAGAATAACTGGTGGGGTACGGCAGTTGCTTCCACAATTGATGGCAAGACAAATGGGACGATAGACTTTGAACCCTACTATGTTGAAAGCGGAATGAGTGTTCTTAGCAGTGATGCTGTTGACACGGTATATGTTGATGGCACTTACATTGACGGTAGTGCTGGTATCCATATTTTCGGCTACGATGCCTTCGCCACAATTCAGGAGGCGATTGACGCGGTAGCGGCAGCCGGAACTGTGAGTATTGCGGCGGGAACCTATGACGTAACATCAACTCCGGGTATTACGGTTGATAAATCAGTTACTATTAGTGGAGCTGGTGCCGACACGACAACGGTAACCGGAAGAAATAAAAACGGAAGCGTTGTAAACGGTTCAGACATACTATTCAATGTTACCGCGAACAATGTAACTATTGAAAAACTGACCATTGACCTTGGAGACTCGGATTCTGATTATGATGTAGGCGTGTTCACGGCTAATTCCAGTGGAATAAATAATTTGACTGTCCGAAACAGCGCCCTACTATTTGCCGCCTTTGGCAATTCTATTGGCGAGCAGTTGATTCACTTGGGCGGTGGCAGCGGTTCTACTGTCAGTGACAACATTCTTGAGACAGCCAGCGGAAATTCAGGACTATATGTGGGAGACGGTGCCAACACATCATTAACGGTGAATGGTAACACCGTCGCGCCTCAATCAGTCGTATCCGCTCCGAATGCGGCAGGTGCAAACGATGCGGATGGCGGAGGAACGCTCTTTAATCAGATGGGCCCAGTAACCAACAGCACCATTAGCGGCAACAACTTCACCAACACTGGGATTGCANNTTTACCTTGGCGCCGGCAGTTCTAACACCGACACTGTTACTGTAAGCAACAACATCTTTACCAGCAATAACGGTCATTCAGCTGGTTATGGGGCGCTTGCGATTACATCGGAAGTTAACGGAGTGGATACAAAAAATATAACGGTTACCGGGAATACTTTCACCGGTTCGCAAGTTGCGGCTGCTATAACGATTTTTGATTCAACCAACACGACCGTTCCGAATGTTATTGGAAGCACACTTACCATTAACGGCAACAAATTTAACAGCGATAACTTCGGCGGAATAAATGTTGGGGATGGTGTCAGCGGTACGGTAAACGCAGAGGCAAACTGGTGGGGGACAACTAACGGCGCGACTATTGCCGAGGCTATTAGTGGCTTGGTTGATTATAGGCCATGGTGTACAAGTGATACTTGCACTCCAGTTGACCCAACTTCGCCTACTATTGCCGTAAACGAACTTCTCACCAATGATACAACTCCAACAATAACCGGCACTGTTAATGAAAGTAGCGTTGTAAAAATTAATGTCAATGGAACGGATTATACAGCTTCAGTCATTGGGACTTCTTGGTCAGCGGATGTAACTAACACACTTACAGCGGGAACTTATAGCGTTACTGCAACTGCCGAGGACTTAGCCGGAAATATTGGGACTGACACTACCAGTGATGAATTAACAATTGACACTATTGCACCGACTGTCGCTTTAACTAAAAATCATACCGATCTTATTGTTCGCGATGCCGATACTGTTATCATAACGGCAACTTTCAACGAGGTAATGACCGCCCCTACAATTAGCATAGGAGACATAGTATCAGGAGCAATTATGACAAATACTAGCGGTAACATCTGGACATATTCTTGGGATGTTCCGGCCGGAAATGATGGAGTCGTAGCGGCTACCGTAGTCGGCGCTGATTTGGCCGGCAATCCATACGCGGGGGCGGATTCAATTTTGTTCACAATTGACAATACGGCGCCGGCAGTTGCGATTACTCAGCCGGCGGCAGACAGCAGTGTCAATTCGGTAAAAGTAATTATATTTACAGATAACGGGACAGCCCCGCAATGTTCAATTGATAATTCTATCTGGGTAAATTGCGTAAGCGGAACAACGACGCTTGGGGATGTTGCAGGATTTAACGCGCTCGCAGACGGAAATTTTAATTTATATCTTCGCGACATTGATGTAGCGGGCAATTCCGGGACGGCACAAGTAGCGCTTGTGAAAGATACAACCGCTCCGTCAATAATGGGCAAAACCCCAAGCGCTAACGCAGTGGGTGTCGCCCCGTCATCCGATATTACGGTAACGTTTAATGAAGATGTCGTTTTCACCGGCGCCAATGTAACCATTACCAATAATCCGGCAAAAACCGTAACTTTTGTTTCTGGAACTAAAATCGCAACCATTGACCCAACGGATAATCTTGCTAACAACACTAAATACACAATAACTCTTACGGGGGTTACAGATACTATTGGAAATGCCTTGCCGGATACCAGTTGGTATTTCACAACTTCGGCTAGCTACTCTATTTCTCTTACCACCGGATGGAATTTAATATCGCTTCCGGTGGTTCCAACAGATACGAATGCTTCAGCGGTATTGGGCACTGTTCTAAATGATTCGGCAAAAATTGAGACCATTTGGAAATATGACCCTGAAGCAGGCACATGGGGGGCATACCATCCAGGCGTTGGAATGCTAAGCGATTTTTCTGATATGACCGCGGGAGAAGGATATTGGATAAATTATCTCTCTAGCACTGCTGGCACTATTGCCGGAACGGGAAATCTTTTTCAGGAGGGAAACAGCGCTCCTCCGCAAAAGACCCTTGCCGCTGGATGGAATTTAATCGGCTACTATCAACTTGAGAATGTGATTAATACTACCGCCACTAAGGCTCTTTCAAGTGTTTCCGGACAGTGGACTCAATTACGCACTTACGATAATAGTTTGAAACAATTCCAATCTGTGACGGAAAGCAACTATATGAAGCCGGGAGAAGGGTATTGGATATTTATGAAATCATCCAGCTACGCCCCGTATCTTTACGGTCCGGGAGACACAGACTAATCTTGCTAGAATTACGGTATGAATAATTATTCAATCAAAATATCAGCGCTTATGTTTCTTCTGTTGCCTGTTACGGCGCATGCTGTTACTGTCACGCCCGGGATTCCGCACCAGTTTTACGGCACGGCAAGTTTTTCTACAGGGATTACTCCCGACGGATTAACCGTTGAAGCAAAAATAAATAGCGCTGTAATTGGCAGCTCCGTAACTAAAGACGGAAAGTATGGCTACAATCCGAATTTGTTATTTGCCACCGACCCTGATAACTCTCGCTCCAGCCAAACAATTCACTTCTTCGTATCCGGCATTGATACCGGACAAACGGCTATTTTTGCGAATGGAGGATTCAATAGTTTAAATTTAACCGTCCCGGGCACCATCGGAACGATAACAAAAACCGCGGATGACGTAATTACGAATCAAAGTGTAACAATTACTTCTTCAGCACCAACGGTAATAAAGATGGGCGACTCTGTGCAAATTACCGTTTCATCGCAATCTAACACATCGGCCAATATTGAAACGGTGCAGAAACTTTCAAGCACATCATATACCGGTGGGATGGCTGTTATGTCGGGCAAAACAGTGTTGAACGGCTATGAAATAAAAATAACGGATGGTTCTAACATTTCCATTTCGGTTGTGATGAAATATGACGCCACAGGCATTGATGAAAGTACCATTAAGCCGTATCGTTTTAACGGCACGAACTGGGTGGAAATAACTCCTTACACTCGCGACACTGTGGCTAAAACAATTACATTCAGTGTTTCTTCCGCGCAAACTCCCTATTCCATATTTGGTTCTCCGGCGGTGGCGGCGGCGGTTACTCCAACTACGAGTAGTGGCGGCGGAGGCGGGGGAGGAGGCGCCGCTGTTAGTACGACTTCCACTATTCCTACTACATTGAGCGCTACGGCGCAGAAAGTTGATGCCAATAAAGATGGAAAAATTGATGTTTTAGATTTCAACTCATTGATGGTGAATTGGGGAAGCACGAGCGCCAATAATGTGGCTGACTTCAACGGTGACGGCAAGGTCGATGTATTTGATTTCAACTTACTGATGATTAATTGGACGCTCTAATTACTATGAATCTTGCTAAAAATATAAAATTATATGAATAACAATAAAAGTATGTCCGCCAGAGGCGGATCCGCCTTTGGCGGAAAAAAAATATTAACAACAATTGCATTAACAATACTTGGCACGATAATTTTAACAGCGCCAACATTGGCGGCTACTTTGGCGTCTCTTTCGCCGGCCAATGTCAGCGTAACTTCGGGAAAAAGTTTTAATATAACAATTGCCGTTAATCCTCAAGGCGTTAGCAATTACACCGAAAAAATTGAATTGACTTATCCGGCCGATATTCTTGAAGTAAAATCATTTAATTTTGGCGGCAGTTGGATGCCGTTATCTCAAACGGGATATGATTTAATTGATAACGTCGGCGGCAAATTAATTAAAACAGCCGGATATCCGGGTGGGCTTTCTTCGTCTGCCAATTTTGGAACGGTATCTTTTTATGCAAAGAAAACCGGAAGCGCGATCATTAAATTAGGAGCCAATTCTCTTGCTCTTGATGCCAATAATCAAAATGTTTTGAACGGATCGCCGGAAGTTTCCGTTGCCGTGTCAGCNNCCGGCAATTGCGCCTGCAATTGCGCCTGCAATTGCGCAGCAACCAGCACAACAGACCTCGCTTGTAGCGGCATTAGGCAGTATTATAACACTTGGTACAAATAACGCTCTAATTGGCATTATTATAGGTCTTATAATTCTTGCGATTATAGTTTACGGCGCGTATTGGTTTGGCAAAAGAAAAAATTCCGGACAGATATAATTGAAATGCAATAAAAATACTCCCGCTATGGCGGGGGTATTTTTATTTTGTTTCATTTTTTTGCTATACTGATTAGTAAAGGCATTTATATATGGCTCTGGACATTCTAATTAAAAACGGGACGGTGTTTGACGGCTTGGGGACACCGGCGTTTCGCGCCGATATCGCGATAAAAGGCGACAAGATTGAGAAAGTCGGTTTTTTGGGCGAGCCCAGCGCCAAAATGACGATTGACGCCGAAGGCCTTTATGTCATTCCGGGCATCATAGATATCAACAACGCCTCCGACAGGTATTGGACGCTATTTGATCATCCCAATCTGGAAAGCCATTTGTATCAGGGTGTAACCACGATTATCGGCGGCAATTGCGGCTCTTCTCTGGCACCGTTGACTACCGGCAATATTATTTTAAATATTCAAAAATGGGCCGATGTCGACAAAATCAATGTTAATTGGCTGACCATCCGCGAACTTTTGGAGGAGGTCAAAAAAAAGAAATTGATGTTGAATTTCGGAACGCTGGTTGGCCATGCGACTTTACGCCGGGGCGTTGTGCAAGATGAGTTCCGCGAACTGAACGAAAAAGAATTTTTGCAAATGAAAAAACTTTTGGAAGACGGCCTGAAAGACGGAGCGCTGGGATTTTCAACCGGCCTTAATTATTCCCACGCCAAAGTCGCGTCGCAGGAAGAATTGATCAATTTAGCGTCTGTTTTAGAAAAAGGAAAGGTTTATAGCACGCATTTGAGGGATGAGAGCGCCAATCTTTATGAAAGTGTTTTAGAGACAATCGGAACCGCCAATAAAATTAAAATCGGTGTTGAAATCTCGCATTTTAAGGTTGTCGGCAAAAACAATTGGCCGCTTGTCGACAAATGTCTGGAGGAAATCGAAAAAGCCGCTAAGAATTTGGATATTAATTTTGACATTTATCCCTATGGCTCCACTGCGACGGTTCTTTATACTCTTTTGCCGGATTGGGCGGCCGTCGGCGGCCGCGCCCGGTTGGTTGAAAATTTAAGAAATAACGATTTTAAAAACAAGATTATTGGCGAACTCAATGGCAGGGAAGACGAATTTAAAAATATCGTTATTGCTTCGGGCAATATCGACAGAGTTTTTATCGGCAAAACAATTTCCGAAATGGCGGAAAATCAAGGCATTGGGATTATAGAGGCCATCATCAATGTTTTAATCGCGGCCGAAGGAAAATTGGTCGTTTTTTGGCAGGCGCTGTCGGAAGAAAATTTTATTAAGGCGCTGAAAAGTCCTTTATCCATTATCGCTTCCGATGGCGCGTCATATAGCGCCGATGATGCCAAAAACGGATTTTTAACGCATCCGCGCTCTTTCGGCTGTTTTACCAGGGTTCTAAGCCGCTTCGTTCAGGATCAGAATGTTATAGAGTTTAAGGAAGCGGTGAAAAAAATGACCGCTTTGCCGGCGCAAAAATTCGGGCTGTCTCACAGGGGCGCCATTAAGCCAAACAATTTTGCCGATATTGCCGTGATAAATCCAAAAACTTTAAAAGGTCCGGCCACAATCGACAACCCTTTTCAATATTCGCATGGCGTCAGCGCCGTTATTATCAACGGACGCGTCGCTTTGTTAAACGGCCAGATTCAAAATTCGGCCCTGGGGAAAATATTATGAAAATTAAAGCGGTAAAACTTGGCAAAATCGATAGGCCGTTTTTGATAACTTTGGGCCTGATTTTGGTTTTCGGCCTTTTTATTCTTTTTTCGGCGTCATTTATAACGGGAGCCAATAAATTCAACGATCCGAGTTATTATTTGCGCGAACAAGTGTTTAAAGGAGTTTTTCTCGGGATAATCGGCTTTTTTGTATTTTTAAAAATACCCTTGGAGTTTCTTAAAAAATACAGTTTTATTTTTTTGATTCTTTCCATAGGGCTTTTGGTATTGGTATTTTTTCCGAAACTGACTTTTTCTCATGGCGGTTCTGCGCGCTGGCTTAATTTTGGCGCCCTTACTTTCCAACCGAGCGAGATATTAAAATTATCTTTTTTGATTTATTTGGCTTCATGGCTGCAGTCGCGGCAAAAAGACATTAAAAAATTCAATGGCGGCCTTTTGCCGTTTTTGATAGTTATAAGCATCATCGGGGCGTTGCTTTTAATGCAACCCAATATGGGGACTTTCAGCGTTATAGCAATTTCTGCCGTAGCGACTTATCTTATCGCCGGCGGAAAAATCAGCCACTTGGCGATTATGTTTTTAATCGGCGTCGTGGCTTTATCCGTATTCATTTTTTTGAAGCCATATGCCGCGCAACGGCTAAAAGTATTTTTAAATCCTCAAGAAGATATTTCCGGGTCGGCTTATCAAATAAACCAAGCAATGACGGCTATCGGCATTGGCGGTTTGAGCGGCATCGGAGTAAGGCAGAATTTGATTTCCCCATATTTGCCGGAAACAATCGGCGATTCTATTTTTGCGGTACTGGGCGAAAAACTGGGGCTTTTGGGGGTCAGTTTTTCCATGGCGCTTTATTTGTTGTTTGCTATCTTTAGCTGCAAAATTGCCATGAAAAGTTCCGATTATTTTTCCAAGCTTTTGACGGTGGGCATCGCTTCTTGGATTATGGCGCAAGGCCTCATTAATATGGCGGCAATTTCCGGACTTATTCCGCTGACCGGCGTGCCGTTGCCGTTTATGAGCTATGGCAGTTCGGGCTTGGTCGTTGGGTTAATGGGCGCCGGAATTATTGCTAATGTTTCAAGACGAATATGAGAATTATGCTTACGGGCGGCGGGACCGGCGGACACTTGTTTCCTTTGGTGGCCGTTTCGCGAAAAATAAATGAAATTTGCCGCGCCGAAAATCTTGGCGAACCAAAAATTTATTACTTGGGGCCCAAATTATTTCTTGAAAGCAGTTTGGCAAGAGAAGAAATGAATTTTAGTTATACGATTTTGGCAACCGGTAAATGGCGGCGCTATTTTTCTTTCAAAAATTTTATCGACTTATTCAAAATAGGCGCCGGCATAATCCAGGCCTTGTGGCATGTCTGGATCGTAATGCCAGATGTAATTTTTTCGAAAGGGGGGTATGGCAGTGTTGCCACGGTTTTCGCCGGATGGCTGTATTGCATTCCGATTGTCATGCACGAATCAGATAGTGTTCCGGGGCTTGCCAATCGCTGGCTCGCTCCTTTTGCCACTTTGGTGGCGGTTTCTTTTAATGAAGCTGCGGAATTTTTGCCAAAAGATAAAACATATTTTACCGGCGAGGCCGTAAGGGATTCTTTTTTCAAGCCGGCAATGCCCGAAAAAGAGCGCGCGTTGCTTCATTTAACAACCGATAAACCGGTTATTTTGGTTCTCGGCGGTTCGCAGGGGGCTCAAAAGATAAACGATATAATTTTGGATATTTTACCCAATCTGCTTGAAATGTGCGAAGTGATTCATCAAACGGGGGATAGTAATTATAAAAGCGTCTTAAATGAAGCCAAGGTGGCGTTGGATGGTCTGGACGGCGCGCGCTTTACTTCCTATCATCCGGTAAATTTTTTGCTTGAAGAAGAATATCTGGCAGCCATGCATTCGGCCGATCTGGTTATTTCCAGAAGCGGCGCCGGCGCTATTTTTGAAATTGCCGCCATGGGCAGGGCCAGTATTCTGGTTCCTATTGCCGATTCTCCGGCCGACCATAATCGCCGCAACGCCTATGTTTTTGCCGATAATGGCCGAGCCGAAGTAGTTGAAGAATCAAACTTAACGCCGAGTTTGTTATTATCCGTTATTCGTTCTATATTAAGTAATCTGGAAAAAAGAAAAACCATGGAGGAAAAAGCCAAAAAGTTTGCCACACCCAACGCCACGGAACTCATTGCTCGGGCGCTGTTGAATTTAGTCCATCAATAATATGTTTTGGAAATCCATATTTTCCGCCAAAAGCGGGGGAGAACAAATAAGAACAAGATTCGCGCCAAGTCCCACGGGCTTATTTCATATCGGCAATGTCAGAACGGCGCTTTTCAATTTTTTATTCGCAAAAAAATATAACGGCAAATTTATTTTACGCATTGAAGACACGGATTTTGAAAGATACAAACCGGAATATGAAAGCAATATTATCGAGACCCTGAAATGGTTGAAGCTTTTTTGGGACGAAGGCCCTTACAAGCAAAGCGAACGGCTTGATATTTACGCGAAATATCTCAGGGAGTTATTGGACAGCGGCGACGCTTTCTATTGTTTTCACAGCAAAGAGGCGATTGAAAAAGAGCGCGCCGAACAGATAGAAAATAAAAAAGCGCCGGCGCATCATTGCGAATTTAAAAAAATACCGCTGAAAGACGCGGAAAAACATCTGACGCAGGAAAAAGCGTTGATTCGTTTCAGAATGCCCGTCGATGTGGAAATTGCCTTTCACGATTTAATAAGGGGCGAAGTGCGTTTTAATTCCAACGCGCTGGAAGGCGATTTTAGTTTAGCCAAGGCCGAGGGTCCCAATAAATTTTTTCCGCTTTATAATTTTGCGGTAGTGATAGATGATTTTGAAATGGGAATCAGCCATGTCATAAGAGGGGAGGATCATATTTCTAATACTCCCAAGCAAATTTTAGTTCAGCGCGCCTTGAGAATTCCGATGCCGCAATATGCCCATCTTCCGCTCATATTGGGCTCCGATAAGTCAAAATTGTCCAAACGGCACGCGGCGGTGTCGGTTGCCGAATATCGCGAAGCCGGATATTTGCCTGAGGCGCTGTTAAATTTTATCGCTTTGCTCGGGTGGAATCCCGGCACCGAAAGGGAGGTGTTTGCCCTGGAGGAATTGGCGTCGGAATTTGACTTGAACAAAGTCCAAAAAAGCGGTGCGGTTTTTAATACTGAAAAACTGGACTGGTTGAATGGATGCTATCTAAGGCAAATGTCGATAGATCAATTGGCGGAAAGGGCGATTCCCTTTTTAGAAAAAAATAAATTGATAACCAAGGGAAATTATGATCTGGAGCGCGTAAAAAAGATTTTAACCATTGAACAGCCGCGACTTAAAAAATTGGGAGAAATAGGGGATCGGAGATTATCTTTCTTTTTTAAACAGCCGGAATATGAACCTCGGCTTTTAATATGGCGGGATATGTTATTTAAAGATATTGTCACTTCATTAAAGATTTCTCTTGCCGCTTTACAGGGGATTATGGAAATTGAATTTATGCGCGCTAACCTGGAGAATGTTCTTCTGAAAGAGGCGGAAAGGGCAAAAAATAAAGATAAGGGCCGCTTGTTATGGCCGTTACGAGTTGCGTTGACCGGTTTGGAGGCATCGCCCGGTCCGTTTGAAATTCTTGAAATTTTGGGTAAAATTGAAAGTATCGGGCGCATAGAAAAAGCCATTAAAAAATTACTATGAAAACTTTAATAATTTTTTTCGTGTTATTGGGAATTGTATTTTTTTATTTTATTGCCGGCGCCGAAAAATCAATAATGCCAAAAGGCGATGAAGTGACGCCGACGGGTATTGATATGGAAAAGTTTGCGGAAAAGGGCAAGTTAAGTGAAACCATATCGGGCGCGATAAGCGGTTTGCGAACGGTAAATGACAGCGGCAGTGAAACGGGCGCCGGCGCGGCGCCGATAGTTAATCAAGTGATAAATAAAACCAAGGAATTAGCGGGGAAGGCGATTGATAAAGCGGAAAACCTAATCAAGAATCCAATCGAAAATAAAATTAACGAAATTTTTTGTCCCCAAAAGTAATTTTTTGAGAGGGGGATTGGAAAAAACTAAATGAACAGCCAGTAATGTCGCAAAATGGATATTGTCCGACATCATCAAATCTTCTTTTAATCTCTCCCCCATTTTAGTCATTATTATCAAAAAGCGCAATTTTGCGCCGGTTTGTAACCTTGCGCTTCGGCTTCTTGACGGGTTGTAAACCAAATCCTGTTTTCTTCTTTTATTTTATTTGCCGCCGTACATCCCTTCGGATAGTAGGCCTTGCCGTTTATTGATGCCAAAAAATTTCCCAATAGTCCATTGCCGATATTCTTTTGCGCCATAAATTGCGTTTGTTGAGGCAAGCCGATTTTCATGTTTTTATCAATGACAATCGGGGCTGATTGACCGTTCTTGATTAACAATCCTATACCCAGGCCAATTAAAAAGACCAAAATCAAAACCGCGCCGGTAAAATATTTATTTGACCTTAGATCGATATTTTGGTACATTGTAAGAATAAAATATGGCTCATACAAAAGCGGCCGGCTCGACGCGATTAGGCCGTGAATCACATTCAAAACGATTGGGAGTAAAGCTTTTTGACGGTGAAAAAGTAGCGGCGGGCAATATCATCATAAGGCAAAGAGGGTCCAAATGGCTTCCCGGGGTTAATGTTAAACGGGGCAGCGATGACACTTTATACGCTTTGAAGGCTGGCAATATTAAATTTTCCACCAAAAAAATTAAACGATTTAACGGCTCAAGACGCATAGTAAAAATGGTTAATGTTCAATAGTTATTTTTAATTCTACTTCCATTCCTTGCAATAGTTTTATCTTGACGCGGTGTTCTCCCAAGGTTTTTATCGGTTGCGCCATAATCTGATTCTTTTCTATCGCCAAGCCATTTTTTTCAAGTTCTGACGCTATTTTTGCTGGCGTCACCGATCCAAAAGTTTTTCCCGTCTCCCCCGTTTTCATTTTAATAATCAAACGCAGATTTTCTATTTTTTCTTTTAGAACAGATTGGTTATTTTTTATGGCTGAGAGTGTTTTTTCTCGGCGATTTTTTTCTTGTTCTAATTTCCGCGCCAAATCCGGCGTCAAAATTTCCGCCAACTTATTTCTGATCAAAAAATTGCGCCCATAACCATCATTTACTTCCTTAGTCTCTCCCCTCTTGCCCAAATCTGGCACATCTTGCAGAAGGGCCACTTTCATTGATTTGATATTATTTTTTCCAAGATCTCCACGGCCTTGTCCAATTGCGCGTCTTTGCCATCGCGAGTATTTTCTTCATTCAATGCCACTTTGAAATCCGGTTCCAATCCAGATTCGGAAATAGAATATTTTTTAGGCGTCAGCCATTTAGCGACAGTTACCTTCAGCGATGATCCGTCATCTAAATTCACCAGTTCTTGCACTGATCCTTTGCCGAATGTTTTATCTCCGATTAATTTAATGCCGCGATTATCGCGCAATGCTCCGGCCAAAATTTCGGCCGCCGATGCCGTTCCCTGATTAACCAAAACAACCATCGGATAATTTTTTAGAGCGCCCAAACCGCTGGCTCTGAATTCAGTCGTTTTATTTTGGCCGCTTTCTTTTTCTTTTCCGAAGTCCTCAATGGCGACGAGGTCTCCGGTGTTGAAAAACCATCCCGCAATATCAACGGCTACTTCCAAATATCCTCCTGGGTTATTGCGCAAATCCAATATGATGCCTTTGTAATCGGCCGTGGCGAGAATTTTCGCCGCAGCTTGCTGAAATTCAAAAGGGGCGGTTGAAGTAAAACTGTAAAAAGACAAGCGGGCTATTTTATTATCTTTTATCGCTTCCAGTTTTGTAATTGGTATTTTTATCACCGCCCTTTCTATCTCTATGTCTTTTGCCTTGATATTGTCACCGTTTCTTAAAATCGTTAAAGTAACTTTGGTTCCGGTTTCGCCGCGAATTTTGGAAACGGCTTTCTCCACGCTCAATCCTTCCGTCGATTTTCCGTCGATTTTTAAAATTTTATCGCCGGCCACAAGCCCGGCCTTCTTGGCGGGCGTATCTTCCAACGGCGCTATGACGACCAAAAGATCGTTTCTAATGCCAATTTCGGCTCCAATGCCGCCAAAACTTCCGCCGACATCTTGTTTGAAACTTTCCGCTTCTTGAGGAGGGAAAAATACGGTATAGGGATCGCCCGATCCTTTAACCATTCCCATAACAGCTCCGTATAACAAATTACCGTCGTCCAGTTTTTCTTTATCTACGAAATTCTCGTGAAGTTTATCCCAGGTTTTCCAAAAAAGTCCGAAATCGAATTCTTTCGGCTGGCCAAACTTCTTGTTGATAATCCCCTGCACCGGATGAGGCAATTTTTCTATCGCACCATAGGTAAAGCCGGCGCCGAATGCCGATACGATCGCTACAATCACCATTGCCGAATAAATGTATCGATTATTTTGATTATCCATTTTTTATTTATTATATATGCAAGCTCGCCGGAAGTAAAATGACAAGGGGCGCATTTTATGTTAATTTAATGGCGATGGCGATAACAACAAGACATCAACTTCTGGCTTGGGATTTGGTGGAAGCGTTGGGCGACAAAAAACATAAAGGAGTATATTTTCGATTGGCGAAAATCCATGACGAAGCGCTGTTGCGAAGAATTTTGAGTAGCGTTAAAGACGCCCATAGGCAAGGCAAAATTAAAGATGCAGACCGAGGTCGATACTTTATGGGAATATTATCCGCCGAAAGCGGAAAAAAATATGGCCAAGATATTAAAAATAATACAAGAAAAAAATCTCATTCTAAGAAAAAAAGCCGAACCGGTAAAAGATCCAAATAGCGCCGAAATCAAAGAACTAATAGCCGATATGATTGCGACCATGAAGGATGCCAACGGTATCGGTTTGGCGGCTCCGCAAGTCGGCGTATCCCAAAGTCTTTTTGTGGTTGGCTTGGAGGATAAGAATTATGTTTTTATAAATCCTATTGTAAAAGACATATCGGATGACGAAACGCTATTTGAAGAAGGGTGTCTTTCGGTCCAAAAAATTTGGGGGCCGGTTGTACGGCCTAAAAAACTGACAATCAAAGCCGTTGATGAAAACGGCAATCCGGTGAAAATTCGCGCTAAGGGATTATTGGCGCGGGTCATCCAGCATGAAATGGATCATTTGGACGGAAAATTGTTTATCGACAAGGCCGAAAAGATTTACACCATTGAAGGGCAACGCTCATGAAATATGTATTTTTTGGGACGCCGGAATTTGCGGCGACAATTTTGGAAAAATTAATCGATGTCGGATATATTCCGGAAGCGGTGGTTTGCAATCCAGATGAACCGATTGGCAGAAAACAAATTCTCACTCCTCCATCGGCAAAGATTATGGCGGAAAAATTCAACATTTCTGTTTTTCAACCGCTGAAATTGCGCGACAATCTGGAATTTTTTGACTGGATTAAAAAATTAAAACCGGATTTAGCGATTATCGCGGCGTATGGAAAAATTGTTCCAAAAGAAATTTTAGGCATTCCCATTTATGGATTTATTAATGTTCACGGTTCGCTTTTGCCCGCCTATCGAGGAGCTTCTCCGATTCAAAGCACCATTCTTAATGGCGATGAAGAAACGGGAATTACCCTCATAAAGCTCGATGAAAAAATGGACCATGGCCCCGTTTTAGGGAAATCCGAAATCCGAATTTCTAAATCCGAAACATATGATACGCTTTCCGCAAAGCTTGCAGAAGCGGGGGCGGAACTTTTAATAAAAACAATCCCAGATTATATTGCCGGAAAAATTAAACTTACTGAACAAAGTCATGCCGAAGCGACCTATGCGGGAATCATTAAAAAAGAAGATGGCAAAATTAACTGGTTAAAAAGCGCGGAAGAAATAGAAAGGATGGTGCGGGCGTTTTATCCTTGGCCGACGGCGTGGACAATTTGGAACGAAAAAACTCTGAAAATTTTAGAAGCGATAACTTCAAGCGGCGATAATAAAAAAACTGGAGAGGTATTTTTAAAAAACAGCGAATTGGCCATTAAATGCGGCGTAGGCGTTTTAGTAGTAAAAAAACTGCAGCTGGAAGGCGGCAAGATTTTAACGGCCAAAGACTTTTTGAACGGCCATAAAAACTTTGTCGGAAACATTTTTTCGTGATAAAGTAAATCCAAAAAGATATGGGTAATTTGGTTTTATACAGAAAATATCGGCCGCAAAGTTGGGAAGAAATAATCGGGCAAGAACATATCGTTCGCACTTTAACCAACGCGTTGAAACTTGGCCGCGTTAATCACGCGTATTTATTCAGCGGACCGCGAGGCACCGGCAAAACCACCATCGCCCGCCTTCTGGCAAAGTCGGTCGGATGCTCCAATCTGGATCTTTTGGAAATAGATGCCGCTTCCAATCGCGGCATCGATGAAATAAGGCAATTGCGCGACGGCATTAAATTCGCGCCGACGGCCGGAAAATACAAAGTATTCATCATTGATGAAGCGCATCAGCTCACCAAAGAAGCGTTTAACGCGCTTTTGAAAACGCTGGAAGAGCCGCCGGCGCACGCCATTTTTATTTTGGCCACGACGGAGGCGCATAAAGTGCCGGCCACGATTGTCTCCCGCGTCCAGCAGTTCACTTTTAAAAAATTGGCGATAACGGATATCGTGAAAAAACTTCAAAAAATTGTCGAGGCGGAAAAAATAAAAATTAACGACGATGCTTTGCGGCTGGTTGCTTCTTATGCCGACGGCAGTTACCGCGACGCCGAATCTATGCTGGAGCAATTAAGAATTTGGAACGAAAATATGATTACGAAAGAAGATATTGAAGAACTTTTGGGGGCGATTGATTTTGAAAAAGTGCGGGTTTTATCGGATCATCTTCAAGATTCCAATGCCAAGGGGGCAATTGATTACATCGGAAAACTAATTGAGGCGGGAGTTGATTTAGAGGTATTTGCCAAGGCGTTTATCAATCATTTGCGGAAAATAATGCTGATAAAAGTGGATAGTTCTTTGGTTGATTTGATGTCGCAGGAATTAACGGTGGATCAGGTTGAAATCGTTAAAAAACAAGCGGAAAGTTTTTCTCTGAATAATGTCGCGCAGGCGATAAAAATATTCACCAATGCCAGAAACGACATCAAACGCTCGCCCATCCCCTCTCTCCCCATCGAGTTGGCAGTTGTGGAAATAATTAACAATAAAATATAAATATTCGGGGATCGTCTAATGGTAGGACAGAGGCCTTTGAAGCCTTCAATTGGGGTTCGAATCCCTATCCCCGAGCAGAGGATTTTATTTTATCGAGAGACCGCCCCTATCGAGGCGGTTGCGGGACCGAGACGCTCGGAAAAACCTATATTTGCCTTTTGCGATTTCCGAAATCGAGGAATCCCGCCTTGGCGGGAGGGATGATTTCGGAAATCAAGGAATTATTTGTTGTTTTGACTATTAGGCACTAATCTTGCGGGTTCATTAACTCTTTCTAATTCTTTATTCTTACATTTAGAACAATCGTATTCTTCAATTTTAACGCCTTCTGGTATATTAATTTCTCCTTTAAAATCACAATTTTTACAAAAAACTTTAGCTTTGTACATAATTATTCATTTTTAATTTTTATTTTTCGATTAATTTTTCGACCTTTTGTTTGGCTTGTTCTAATAATTCCTTCGCTTTTTTGCGGGCTTCGTGAGATTTTCTGACTAAATCGGCGATTTTTTGCTGAATGGATTTCGGTAAAATTGGGATTAAAATGTTTTTAATTTGCTCCGGTTTCCAATGAGCGATAATTGAACCGCCAGCGTCTCGTTCGGCTTGCGTCTGTCCAACTATTGAATTTATGCAAAGCGCTAAATATTCGGCATCAATATCTTCTTTAATTTTGAGGCATAATACGCCGCCAGAGACAATCCCTTCTAATGGTTCTTTCAAAACATAAGCAATGCCCGGTGTCGCGTCTTTTGTTAATAAAATTTCGCCAGTTTTCGGCTCAAAATCTTTTTTAAGCTCCAGATATAATTTATCGCTTAAATATTTTTGATCTTTATCGGTAATTCCCTGTTTTGATAAACTGCTGACGCGAATAAATAATTTTCCCTCCTCTTGATATTCTTCGGCCCCAGGTTCAATTCCTTTTTTCGCGCGAATTAGAGACGTGATTTTATCGTATTTATTCTGAAAGTATTCCGCGTCAATTCTGCGCGCATTTTTCACTTCCGATAAATTAATAATGTTAAACAAATTTTCCTCATTTTTAAAATCTTTCAACCCCAATTCTTCCAAAAGTAAATTTTCGGCTTGGAAATAAAGATCTTGTGAGTTATCTAATTCATTTTTTGATTCGACAACATTATTTTTGATTTCCTCTCTAAAATTCTTGTCTCCTAAATATATTTTTGTATTCAAAATATCGTCCGCAGTAATTGCAGGGTACATGGTAGCCGTTGTTGATCTATCTAAAAATGCAATGATGGGTTTTGTTTTTAAATAGATAAATAAATATTCCGGTTCAATTTTTTCTGATTTCAAAACCGTGAATCCAGAAGAACAAACTAAATTTTGGGCATCTTCTCCAATTAAACTAACTGCATTGCGGATAGGCCTAACAGTAGAAACAATTACATCGTCTTTCTTAATAATCTGTTGTGCTCTGTCGGGCGCATTTTCCCCTGAAATTTCTGTTTTATTATATTCGCCAGTCGATAAATCAACCTCTGATATCTCAATATATTGAAAAGTTTTGCCTTTTTGTGGCTTAAATTTTCGCTGTGGATTTATTGCAACATTTTCTATTGGTACCGCTTCTAGATTATTAAGATTTTTTATTAAATCCAAATACTCCTGCTGGTAATATTCCGCGTCCAACCGCAAAGCGCCTTCAAGTTGTGATTTTTGGATTATAGAATAGGAAACCATTTTAAATTTATTATTATTGAAATTGCTATAGCCAATAAAGCTAAACTTATTGAAATTCTATTATATGCAGCGGTACTCTGTTCTGTTAAAATTCTATCTATGTAACTTAATAAGCGAAATCCTTCGTTAAAATGCCACATAACTGCTTGCTGAGATTGAAAATAATCAGCCATAACACCACCAAAATTAGAATTATCTTTTGGATTAGTGTTTAACTCTTTAAAAAGTATATCGGGCGTGTTCCACTTGTGATAAGCATTTATAAATTTTACAGAAATATCTTTATACAAGTCCTCTAATCTTGCAAATTTGTATCGCAAAAAACTTCCCCAAAATCCTACCCTAAATTGCGAGACTTGGATTGCCAAAGTTTCAATCTGAGCTGTCAATGGAAGTAGTTCATCTTTCGTAAATTTTGCGATGATGTCTCCCCCTTCTTTAGTTTGAAATGGCCCATAGGTCATATTTTTATTCTTTAAAATTAAATTTTTTGATTCATTTTCGACTTTTTGAGGTTATACACAGTTTTTTGCTTTATTTGACATCTATTTGATTATTGCCAACGATCCATATATAATAACCTTATTGAAACTACATTGTCTTGTGGGGCTGAAATGCAGAAAATCGGCTCTACTGCGGGGCGTTAGTAGACCCCTTCACGGGGGTATCCAACGCGCTACGATGGGGGGCGCCGTCCTCCCAGCTCCACAAGATAGTGTAGTTTTTTATGTAATCTTTATCTCGCATTCTAAATGCTGTGCTGATTTGAATTTCTTCCCTTTCTTTTTCGGCGCCGTATTCCGAGACGCCAAAAACTGCTTTCCCAAAAACAGCGGGTAAAGTTTTGACTATTTCTATTGAACAAAGATACTCTTCATTGCCTATTTTCTTAATCAAACAAAACGCGCCTCTTTTTCCTGTTTTGTTTTTATAAATTTTATCGGGATACTTTACTACTTCGTGCAAATGATTGATTATGAATAAAAATTCCTCCGCCGGTTTTTTATCAAACAAATGTTTTATACATCTTGAAGTAACAAAAACATTTTTTGCCGAATGATCTATGCCTACCCCTTTCATAACCGCTTTTGTAAGGCAGCATAAAAAAATTTTACGATCGGCTACTATCGCTTTTTCCGGAGTACCTTCAATATACTTTTTAAAAAATTCTTTCAAATGCATATTTAAAAATTAAATTTTTGGTTTTTTGCGAATTTTATGAACGCTTCGGCAATTTCGTCTAAGTCGTGGTCTAAAACTTTTCGGCCTTTGGTGTCATGAACGTATCCGCTTTTTTCGTCTTTTTTGTAAACATAATTTCCGGAATTGTCTTTTCCACCTTTTTTAGAAACCGCCATAAAAATCGGATAATCTTTCGGAATTTCTTCGTTCTCATCCCATTTTTGCAAAAACAAAACACTTGTTTTTGTGCCCGTATGAGGTTTAAAAGTATTACCATGAAGTCCGATCACGCCTAAAATTCTGGCTTTGTCCAAAAGATAATTCCGCACATACTCCATATTTGTATTATTCAAAACGCCTTGCGGCAAAACAATTGCCATTCTGCCGCCGGGTCGTAAAAATTCCAAATCACGCTCAATAAAAAGAATGTGCCGTTCCATTTTGTTTACTAATTTTCCTTTCTTTCTGCCAAATTCATATTGCCTTAATAAACCCGGATCTTTTATTTCTCCGGCAAAAGGCGGATTTGTAAGCAAGACATCAAAAGTGAAATTTTTAAAAGTATTTTTGTTTTCTTGTTCTTGCGTGTAATCTTTAAATTTTTCTAGTCGAGTTAAAAGTTCGCTTCGCGCGTGCAATTTATCGGGGTCTTCGCCCTGCCATTCGCGTGGGTCAAGAGAATTTAATTTAAAAAGATGCGAACGGCCATCGCCGGCAATAAGCATTAAGGCCCGCGAGACTTTAGCCGTTTCATCGGCAAAATCTATGCCGTAAAGATATTCTTTGGCATATTCTTGTTTTTCATATTCCGATTTTAAGTAATTCTCTTTAACCCAATTCATGCAGGCGATTAAAAATCCGCCTGAGCCACAAGCCGGGTCAATAATATATTCATCCGACTTTGGATTAAGCATTTTAACGGTCATATTTATTACATGCCGCGGAGTAAAATACTGCCCCTTTTTACCCTTGGCAACCTCGGGAATCAAATATTCAAAGGCCTCATCAATTACCATTAAATCAGAACCAAAAAGCTTGGCTTTTTCCATTTCACCGATTACAATCGCCAAATGTTCGGGCGATAAACGAATATTATCCTGTTCAAAAAAAGTTCCTGGCCATTTTTTAATTGCCAAATGGAAAAGAGTATTTATAGAAGAGTAGGTTTTGGAAGGGTCCTTATATTTTCTAAATAATATTTCTTTTTCTTCCCTTTTTTGCGCCTCTATTTCATCAAAAAGTTTGGCGTAAATCAATTTAAAAACTTCCGTAAAGACATCCACGCCTGCGCCTGCTAAAATAAGTTCTTCCGCGATTTGAATGATTTCCTTTAGATTAGTTTTTGGGTCTAAATCGGATAAGGTACGCTTTTCCGACAAAAAATCATCTATTGTTTTGTCGGCAGGCGGAATTTCTGAAAGCGTATCTTCAAAATTATTCGGGTAATTGCGATATAAAATAGTTTTAATACTTCCATTTGACCAAACGCCGATTTCGCAGCCCTCCGCATTTAAGTAACTTTTTAGCTGGTCTATTCCTTTTTCAAAATTTGGTTTTTTAACTTCTATAACTATATAGGGAGTTGTTTTATCGTTTTTATAAACTACGATATCCGCCCGAGCAAATTCTTTTGAACCAAAATGGATGCTCTTTTCTATATCGATTCTGTCAAAAGGATATTTGTAAAATTTATTTAACTTATAGAGCCATAGCTGGCGGATAATTTCTTCGGGTTTACCGCTTTGTTTTGTTTCGTCGTAAACAAACTTTTTTCCGCCCGATTTGAAATCTTTAATATAAAATCTGTTTTTTTCTTCTTCAGTTATTTTCAAAACATCTTCTAAATCAATATTTTCAAATTCCTTAAGACCATAAACAGTCTCGCTATCTTTAAAAATTCTATCTATTATTTCTTTTGTTTTATTTAGTTTTTTTGTTGGCATGTTATTTTACCGGTTTCCAATAATTATTTTTTAAAACTGATATAATCTTGCCTTTAATTTCGGTTTCATCGGTAAAAGGAATTACTTTATGATTAGGATTTTCAGGTTTCAAATAAACATACGGCGGTTTATCATCGGAAATAAATCTTTTTACCGTTGAACCATCACCGATTTGAGCAAAAACAATATCTCCGGAAACAAACTCTTTTCGATTCTGAACCAAAACAACATCCCCATCATCAATTCCGGCATTAATCATTGAGTCGCCTGAAATTTTTAAAAGGAAAACTTCTTGTTTTAATCTTGCTACTTCGCCCGGAATTTCTTGCCACCCCCCTGATATTTCTATGGTTTCAATCGGAGCGCCGGCGCTTGTAGCTCCGAGAAAGGCAACAAGAGAAGGTTTTCCTAAAATTTCATAACCTAGTGGCAGAATTTTAATACCTCTTGCCGCTGATTCGTTCTTTTTGATAATCCCTTGCCTTTCAAGCTTTGCCAAGAAATCAATCACCGATTGATTGGATGATACTTTAAGGCCCTCTCTCATCTCTTCAAATGTCGGCGGATAGCCCGAGTCTTTTATATAGGTGAAGGCGAATTCTTTTATTTCCGACCTTACTATCTGATCGCGCTTAAGATGCTCCTGTGTTTTGTCGAAAAGTTCTTTTGTAATAAGCGGCTCATGTTTTCCATCATACCAATTGCCGCTTTTTTCATAGAGGCAATATCTTATCTTTAACATGTTGGCAACTACACGCCTGCGTTTATCAGATTTCTTGTTGCATTTTTACCATAGAACAGATAAAATGGAACAAAAAATAATTATCAATCAAATCTATGAATAAATCAGGAATTATTTTTCTTACATCAACAGGCCTTTCCAGCAAAAATGTATATGACAAGTTTAAGGAAATTGCTAATTCAAAAGGTTTTAAGAAAGTAGTGATTATTACTACGGCTTCTTTAGATAAAGAGAATAATCAATACTCTCAATTGGCCTTATCTCAATTAAAATCAGTTGGTTTTGATGTTCTTGATTTTTATGATTTTGAGAATGATGGACTGAAATACCTTTCTCAATATGATGTTATATATGTTTGCGGCGGCAATACTTTCAAATTGATGAAATTTGCCAGAGAAATGAATTTTGATAAAGAAGTAGAGTCATTATTAAAAAGAGGCGGTATATACATCGGAGTTAGTGCGGGCAGTCTTATAATAGGTCCCTCAATCCAAATAGCAAATGAAATTCATCCCGATGTGAATGAGGTCGGTCTCGCTGACTTTAAGGGGTTTAATATCATAGATTTAATTGTTTTTCCTCACTATTCCTCTGAATTTGGAGAAGAAATTAAATCATTTGAAAGTAAAAATAATATTAAAGTTGAAAGGCTGACCAATTCTCAGGCGATTTTAGTGAAAGATGGCAAAAAAACATTAATTGAATAAAACACAAATCGTTAATTGACTTAAGCTGATAAAATGCGTAGGTTAATGTTAGTTCACTGAGAGTGTTTCTCGGCTTTGACAAGTTAAAAGGATGAGACAATGAAAAAAACCATCGTATTTATAACCGACTGTATTGATGTGGCATACAATGAATTAAGAGGAGTTGTCATTTCCCAATTGCGCAAATTGGGCGATAGCATTGAAGTAGAAATTGAACCAGTCGCACCGGTCAAGCCATTCTCAATTCTTAATGGAAATTTTGTCTTGCGTCTTTTGGCGGACATATATCCTGAAGGCACAATTTTCTCTGTCATATTAAACCCCATGAAGGAAAGGCCAGCTCGCTTAATTGGAAAAACAAAGAAGAAACAGTTGTACTTTATGGGCGCAAATACGGGGGTATTTGAGTGGTTTTTCAGAGATTTTGAAATTAATGAGCTTTACGAATTATACGATCCTGGATTTGTGGCATTTGGGGGCAAGTATGTGCACGCCCCTGTTATCGCTCAAATAGCATCTGGGCAACAGCTAAATCTCATCGGGAAGAAATTTGACGCCGATAACCTAACGAGATTAGACATAGCTGATGGGACGATTGTTCACATAGATAATTTTGGGGTGGCAAAGTTTACGGGCGTCTTACCCAATATGAACGAGGGCGACAAAAATTCCAATATCTGAAATAGCAACGGATATATTTTGCGTTTTGTATCCGTGATTAGCCGATTGAATCAAAAAAATCAACCAAGTTTCAATATGAGTTGATAGGGCAGACAGTTCAAATTTATTGAATCCAACAATATCTCTCGCGCCAGAGACAAGAGCAAAAGCTCTGAAATGCAGAGACAAGAGCAAAAGCTCTGAAATGCGCGGTAAGACCAGAGCTTTCAGGAAAAGCCCGAAGCCTTAGTGTACGATGGCTTGTTGCAAGATGGGTTTCGGTATCTTTTTTAGTAGTTCGTAGTGATTTTTTTCTATGCGCGCACTCAATAGTTAGCGCCATACTTGGGTCGCTAACTACTTCTACATTTCTTATCGTAGATAGCGCTATTTTGGGGTCAAGCGAAGTAAGAACTACGTTTGCTCCCATAGCACTCACTGGCGATAATTCAACTGGCGAGAAATAGTCAGGAAGAATACCATAAAGAATTCTATCAATCTCAAGTAATTCTTTTGGATTTGCATCCGCCGCAATACTGAAGTGATTTTTCTTATAGTTCCTCATAATTTCAGCTGGACTTATACTTTCAATTTTTTTCTCAAAAATATTCAAGAGTAAAGTATGAAGATCTGCCCAAGTGATTTTATTGGATGACAGTATCTCAATGATGTTTTCCAAACCGATATTTGCCAGAATCCTCTCAAGCCCTGATTTCATAATAACCTCCTTGTTAAAGTGCTTCTATATTTATTTAATAAAACCATCTAAACTAGACGCAATATTGTACCGTATCAGGCTATTTGTATCAACTTTTTCTTTACAAAATGATACATTGAAACAAGATACTCATCCAGTGTCTCATTTGTCTCATCCCCCTCACAAAAGGCAAAAAATGAGACAGACCGACTCCCATAAAAATGTTCTCTGGAAAGATCGCCTGAAAAGCCCTACAATGCTTGTATAAGTAAGGTTCTAAAGCGACCCACGGAGCATTAATTTATGAAAATATTTACTTGGAATGTGAATGGGATACGGTCGATTTTTAAAACAACATTTATCGATTGGTTGAAGGCCAATGATCCCGATATTGTTTGCCTGCAGGAAATAAAAGCGGATTTTAAAGAATTGCCCGCGGAATACACGCAAATTAACGGCTATTACGCCTATTTCAATTCTTCTTTTTTGAAAAAAGGGCATTCCGGAGTGGCGGTTTTTACCAAAATCAAGCCAGTTTCGGTAGAGACAAAATTAGGAATCAAAAGATTCAATCAAGAAGGGCGATGTCTCAAATTGACATTTAAGGATTTTATTCTTTTCAATTTTTATATTCCAAATGGCGGCAGGGACAAGCGCGATATGGCGTATAAATTGGAGGTCTATAAAAAACTTTTCCCGATTTTTAAAAAAATGGTCAATAAAAAAGTCATTCTTGCCGGGGACTTCAATATCGCCCATGCGGAATTGGATGTTTTCAACGCCAAACAGAATCAGAACAGCACAATGTTCACTCCCAAGGAGCGGGAGCAAATATCCAAGCTTTTAAAATTGGGGTATATTGATGCGTTCAGACATAAATATCCGGAGAAAAAATCATACACTTGGTGGCCCTATTGGAGAAATTTGCGCGAGCGCGACATTGGTTGGCGGATAGATTATTGCTTTGTCTCTAAACCGTTTAAGTCCCTCGTTAAAAATGCGCTTATGCAAAAAGAAGTTCTCGGATCCGACCACTGCCCTTTTGGAATCGTTTTATGATAAGATGGACACATGCTTATAGATGATGTGGAAATAAAAATAAACGCCGGGAATGGCGGGAAGGGCGCGGTGGCGTTTAATAAGAATCTTGGGAGTTTGGGGCCTGTCGGCGGGTCGGGAGGCAAAGGCGGCAGTGTTTACGGCGAAGGGGTTTCAGATCTTACGGCTCTTCGGCAATTCCGTTTCAAAAAAGAATTCTTTGCCGAAAACGGCAAAGACGGCCGCGATCAATTTCGCGACGGCCGCGACGGAGCCGATCTTATTTTAAAACTTCCCGTCGGAACCGCGGCTCACAACCTTGCAACCGGGGCCGAAATTAATTTTGAAAAAACCGGAGAGAAAATTCTTTTGGCAAAGGGCGGAGAAGGCGGAAAGGGCAATTTTCATTTTCGTTCTTCAACCAATACTTCGCCGAAACAATTTGAATCGGGAATGACCGGAGAACAATTCTCATTCCGCATGGAATTGAAATTTATTGCCGATGTTGGATTCATCGGTCTCCCCAATGTCGGCAAATCGAGCATGCTCAATAAACTTACCAATGCCGCCAGCAAAGTCGGCAATTATCCATTTACTACGCTGGAACCGCATCTGGGCGCGTATTATGAGCTTATTATTGCGGACATCCCAGGGCTTATCGAAGGATCGTCGGCCGGCAAGGGATTGGGCATAAAATTTCTTCGCCACATTGAACGAACGCGCATTCTTTTTCATTTTATTTCCGCCGAATCCCCCGCTCCCTTGAAGGATTATGAAACAATTCGCAAAGAATTGGACGCTTGGAATGCCGCGCTTCTTGAAAAAGCGGAAAGAATTTTTATAACAAAAAGCGACCTTGTGGAGTCGGAAGAACTTGAAAAGAAATTATCGTTGCTTAATAAGGCCGGTCTCAATGCCATGGCGATTTCCATAAACGACGACAAAAGCATAAAAGAGATAGAAAAAATATTAAATGAAATTAAAACCGAAAAATAAAATAAAAATATTTTTTATATTAACGGCGATTTTAATTTTGGTTGCCGGATTTTCCGTTAAGGCCGCCACCAATGAGCCCTATGATTATTTGCGGATTTTTTATTATCGCGAAGGAAAAATGGCGCGGGAGTCATTGTTTGCCAATCCCGAGCACATTGATGTTTTGGCGCCGCAGATCTATTCATTTAACGCGTCGGGAAAACTAGTAGGAAAAATTAATCCGGATATTTTGGAATTTGCCAAAAAACAAAACATTAAAATTATGCCCCTTGTTACCAATGGCAATTTTAATAAAAATACTTCTCATGCTATTTTGGACGATTCCGCCAAGCAGGCCGTCGCCATAGAAGCGATGATAAATGAAGCCAAACAAAATAATTATTGGGGCTGGCAATTTGATTTTGAACAGATAGATGCTTCCTATCGCGACAAATTTTCCGCTTTTATAAAAAAAGCTTCCGATGCTCTCAAAAAAAACGGCTTTATCGCCAGCGTTGCCGTTGTGGCGCAGACATCGGAAAATCCAAGCGATTATCCGAACGACATATGGAAAAAAGTTGCCGGCGTTTATGATTATCAATTCTTAGGAGCAAGCGCCGACTTTATCAGCGTCATGTCCTATGACGACCCATGGTCGATTGGTCCGGTGACCAGATATCCTTGGCTGAAGAAGGTCTTGGATTATAGCGTGAGCCAAATCCCCGCCTCCAAAATTTCTATGGGAATTCCGTTATATTATTGGCATTGGAACGACACTACCGGCGTGCGCCTCGGTTCCGGCGGCCGCCAAGGAATTTATAATATTTTTAAAAAATACAAAACCTCAATCGGCTACAATCCAGAATTGGGGGCATCCTTTGTTACCTATTGGAAAAACGCTAAGCGACATATTATTTGGTACGAGAATGCCAAAAGTATCACCAAAAAAATTGAACTAATATCGCAATATAAACTGCACGGTTTTTCCGCTTGGGCGCTCGGTTTGGAACTCCCCAGCGTTTTTAGCGCGATCAAATAATATGCTATAATCTTCGTATGAATGCGCATAATCACAAAAATAACTATATATTGCAGGATGTCGGGATTATTTTTTTAAGTATTTTAGTTGCGATTATTTTGGTGCAAACCGAAACTTTAAGCAAAATCCTGACGGCAACGAAAGAATTGAAACTGATCGGAAGTTTTGTAGCGGGAATGTTTTTTACTTCCGTATTTACCATTACGCCGGCGGCGGCCGCTCTCGGAGAAATCGCTCGCGCCAATTCGATTCTACTCACCGCTTTTTTTGGAAGCATCGGCGCGGTTATCGGGGACTTGATCATTTTTAGATTTTTTAAGGATAAGCTTTCTGAGCATTTGATGGAATTGGTTGAGCATCAAAAAGGGTGGAAAAGAATCAGAGCATTATTCAGATTAAGATCCTTTCGATGGCTTACCGCCCTTGCCGGAGGTTTGGTGATCGCCTCTCCCCTTCCCGACGAATTGGGGATTTGCCTTTTGGGTTGTTCGAAAATCAAAACCTCACGATTCATTCCGTTATCGTTCATATTTAACTTTTTAGGTATTTTATTGATAGGATGGATCGCCCAAGCAATATAGCAAAATATAAACTCTGGTTTGTGGTCGCTATTTTTGTTGTAACCGGCTTTATCATATACGCCAATTCTTTTGTTGTCCCCATTTTTTGGGATGGCGATGACTTTTTGACGAATAATTTATATATCAAGAACTGGAATTATTTTCCGCGATTTTTTTCTGAAAATGTTATCGCCGGCGCCGGCCTTGTAAGCAACTATTGGCGGCCAATGTTTCTTACGGTTAGTTCAATTGGTTGGCATATTTGGGGCGACTGGCCGGCTGGCTATCACTTTATCAATATTTCTCTACATATTGCCAATTCGGTTTTACTTTTTTTGGTTTTTGTCGGTCTTTTTAAAAATCACTGGCTGGCGTTTTTTACTGCGGGCGCTTTTCTTGTTCATCCCCTGCAAACCGAAGCCATTACCTATACCGTGGGCACAGCCGATCCATTATGGGTTTTCTTTGTTTTTTTGGGAATATTTTTTTATCTAAAATTTAGCGCTTCTGAATCAACGCCTTTTAAAAGTAAATATTATTGGTTATCGCTGGCGTTATTTATCGCCGCTTTAATGACCAAAGAACAGGCCATTATTATGCCGGCGCTCATTTTTATAGTCGGCTGGTTTTTGGATATCGATAAAGATTGTTCCCTCAAAGAAAGAGCGGTAAAAGTTTGGAAAAGTTTGTGGCCGTTTTTAATCATAGCGAGTTTTTATTTGTTTTTAAGAGCGACAGCGCTGAATTTTAAAAACAGTTTTAATTTTTATGATGGAACAACCAGTGTTTTCGCTTCAAATTTTTATATTCGCGTTCTCACATTTTTCAAGATTCTCACTACCTATTTTGAATTGATTTTTTGGCCGCACAATCTCCATATGGAGCGAACCATTGATATAGCCGCATCATTTTTCGCGCCGGATGTAATATTGGGCGCCATTGTCTTTGCAGCCCTTTTGATTTTAGCTTTTACGCAGCGCGGGCGTTGGCCAATTTTGAGCTTCGGCGTCCTATGGTTTTTTATCGGTCTTGTTCCTGTGTCTAATATTTTGGTGCCGATAAACGGCTTGCTTTATGAACATTGGCTTTATTTTTCGCTGGGTGGCGTTTTTCTGGCGCTTTTTTGGGCAATATTCGCTATTGGGCGAAAATTAAATCTTCAAAAAATTTTTTCCGCAATTATTATTTTTTATCTGGTTTTTTTAGGGTACCTGGCGATCAAAAGAAATCGCGATTGGCAGGATCCGATCGGTTTTTATAATCAGATTCTGCAATATACGCCGGATAGCTATCGAGTGATAAACAATCTTGGCATGGAATATGCCGAAATTGCCGATTATAATAATGCCGAAATCACATACAAAAAGGCCATTGATCTTGCGCCCGATATCGCGGTTGCTTACAATAATTTGGCGAATGTTTACAAAAATACCAGCAAAGAAAATCTGGCGGAGCAATATTTTAAAAATGCCATAAATATCGATCCGGGATTTCTTTATGCTTACAATAATCTGGCGGGCATTTATCTGAAAAGGAAAGAATATCAAAAAGCTCAAGAACTCTTTGAGAGTTATCTGACAAAAAATGGAGATAGAATTGATACTTTATTTTTGCTTGCCCAAATTGCCGTTGCCGAAAAAGATTCTAAAGGCGCGCTCGGTTATCTGGAAAGGGCCCTGAAAATAGATCCTCAAAATCGGTCAATACAGTCGGCCATTCAACAACTTCTTTTTACTTTTTGAATACAATAAATTTGTAGCCGAAGAAATTACCAAGAAAAGCGGTGATAATCGTAAAAGCCAGCGCTATATTTGCCCAAATTTTCTGATCGATATGCGCGGGAGCTCCGATCGTGTTTACGATAAGGTGCAAAATGACCATATTGATTATCGCTACCGCGGCCGATACGCCAAAAAAATTAACCGCCTCCTTCCCCAAAGTCTCAGTCCGTTTTTCCTCAAATGACCAGTATTTGTTCCAGAAAAAACTATTCACCACAGTGATAATAAAGGCGGTGATAAAAAATAAATCTATTGTCAGTCCGGTTGAAGTATCGGTTATAAAAATCAAGAGATTATAAATTCCGGCATTTAACAGAGTGTTTAAGACGCCGATTACTCCATATTTGCCGAGTTGGAAAAATCCAATGCGGTTTTTTATTTTGGCTATGAAATAAAACATTCCGAGCCCCAAAACGGCTCCGGCGGGCATAAAGAAAATCCAAAAAACCATAAACCACTTGAATTCAATCCCCCGCGCCGCCAAGATGTCCAAAATTTGCAAATTTTTTAAAGTTGGCAAAGACAACCAAGTGATAATCTCTCCCGCCAAAACGGCCAAAACAATATCTTTTTTTGCGTATTTTATTTCCATTCTTCTATCTCTATATTAAATGGCGTTGTCAAAGCGTTATTAATCGATAATTTCACATGGGCGTGATTTTCGTCTATATTGATAAAATCGATTTCTCGAAGGAGCGGATGGAACTGTCCCGCCAAAATTTTCACATCTTCAAAATCGGGACGAAAAACAATTAGAGACCCGGAATTTTCAAAAATATTTTGGCAAGTCGTTCCCGGCAATCGCGCGATAGAATCGCTCGAAATGATAAGATTGATATTATGGCGGCGCCGGGCGTCTTTGGCAAGAAGTTTCAAAACCTGATCGACATTGGAACGACTCACTTCATTTATATAAAGATAGAAATCGCGATTTGCCATGCGGCTTAATTTTTCGGAACGTTCCAGAGCCACTTTGTGGAATTTATTGATAAGGATGCTTTCTAAGGCGGCATTTTCTATTTTATCAGCTTCATTTTTGGAAAGATCGGCTAAAAAAATTTTTCCGTTATCTACAATGGCGTGAATATCGATATCCGGCAGTTGTTTGCTGCTTGTTGGGCTAAACGAAATAATATCTTGGCGGCGCCAGTGCGGTATGGAGGCCATTGCGCCATTGATCAAATCGCCTCGCAAATCAATAACGCCAAAACCGGCGCCATTGCGCATGTCTTGCCGAATCAGATTATTAAGAAAAAGTTTTTTTCCGAGACCTGATTGTCCCGCTATAAAAAGATGACGTCTGCGATCAAGATAGGGAAGTTTTATGGCGGTGGTTTCTCCTCTGAAGTAATTCTTGCCCAAAACGATGCCTCCTTTCGGGGCAATCATTGGCGGCGGAGCAGAACGAGCTTTTAAATATTTTATTTGCGGGGTCTCTATCTTTATAATCGGCCAATGAAAAATGCTGGTCAATTCTTCGGTTGTAAAATGTGTGAGCGTTTTTTTATCGAATAGTTTAAAATGGAAATTGCGAAAAAATTTATTAAGCAAATTGCCTTGCGGTCTGAAACTATAAAAACCGTTCATGTCTGGATTTTCAAACTGGGAAAAGGCGCTTTCAATTTCTGATAAGTTTTGATTCGCCTCTTTTTGAGTATCGGCCGATGCCGCTATTCTTATGTTTACTTCAAAATTATCTTTTTTTATCGGCCTTATCAAAATCTGAAAGATGGCGGCGTTTTCTTTTCTTAAATATGCCATTGATTGAGTCATCGCATTGATGGCGGTGGCATCGAGTTTTTTATAGGTATGAAACGGGGCATGGTCGTATTTTAGTTTTAGAGATGAACATGCAAGCGCTTTTTTATTGCTTAAAATATTCAAATTATCCACGGGTTCTATTTCTGCTTCTGGAAAAAATCCAAACAATTGTTTTTTTATTCCGTGATAAAATTTTTTTGAAAAAGCGATATAAAAACAAATATCGTCTACGCCGCGAGGTTTGGCAATTTCAAAAACAAAATGAGTTTTCATTCCGGATAGCGAATCATAAAAGCGTTCCATAATTAGCAGGTTATTTTCATTTTGTTCCGATGCACCGCCGCTTAAAATTTTAGGAAAGCGAATTTCAAACAAAACAAAATTAAGAGAATTGAACAGCCAATCCCCGCGCCATATTCTATGGAATAAAACCCAAGCCAGTCCAATTAAAATAAGCGGAGCCAACAAAAATAATAAAAAATATGGCATACCTTTTAAGGTATATGTTAACATAAATTAATTTCTGGTAAAATAGAAGCATGTCTAAAAAGCACAAATATGCCCTGATCTGCATTGTTGCCGTGGCGGTATTTTTCAGATTTTGGCAATTTTCTTCAATTCCGAACGGGTTATATCAAGATGAGGCAATGAACGGAGCAGACGCCCTGGCTTCTTTGCAATCCGGCGATTATCGGATTTTTTATACCAACAATAATGGCCGCGAAGGTTTGATTATCTGGCTGGACGCTCTGGCAATTAAGCTTTTTGGCTCCGAGCCGTGGGTTTTAAGATTGTTTCCCGCCATGGCTGGTCTTTTGGCGGTTTTAGGCCTATATTTTTTAGCTAAGGAATTATTTGGCGAGAAAATTGCTTTGGCCTCTAGTTTTTTTATGGCGGTAAGTTTCTGGGCGGTTAACTTTAGCCGCATGGGGTTTCGCGCCGGATTAATGGTTCCGATTTTAGTATGGTCTTTTTATTTTTTACTCCGCGGTTTTTATAGCGATAGACATCGGATGTCTATCGCTTGGTTTGTTTTGGCGGGGATTTTATTCGGACTGGGTTTTTACACTTACATTCCCTTCAGATTCGCGCCTATTTTGGCGCTTTTGGCGCTTGGTCCTCTTTTGTTAAATAAAAAATCAAAGCCGTTATGGAGTGGAGTCATATTTTTTGTTGTAGCGGTTTTTATTGTTGCCCTGCCCATCGGATTATATTTTCTTAATAATCCGGCGGATTTTTTTGGCAGGAGTTCCGGCGTTTCGGTTTTTTCTCAGGATTCCCCTATTAAAGCTTTGTCAATTAGCGTCGTAACAACGCTTGGAATGTTTAATATAGTCGGGGACTTCAATTGGCGGCATAATTATGCCGGCGCTCCGGAATTATTCTTGCCGGTTGGTCTGTTATTCCTGTTGGGATTAGTTTTGAGCGTCAAAAGACGCGCCTTCGGAGATAGATTGTTATTGTCATGGTTTATAATTTTTCTTTTGCCGAATTTTTTGGCCAGCGAAGGCAATCCCCACGCTCTAAGGGCCATCGGCGCCATGCCAGCGGTGATGATATTTTCCGGGATCGGTTTTGTGTGGGTTTATAAAAAAATACAAAAATATTTTGATAATAAAATTGGCGATTCTAATTTTTCAAAATACAATGATCAACTTTTAAGATTTAAAAAAGAAACCACCTTATTTTTTATTGTTTTTTTGATTTTTGTCGGCGGATATAATTTTAACCAATACTTTACTCGCTGGGCCTCCAATCAGGCAGTAGCCAACGCTTTTTCTTTGGGACATGTCAGCATTGCCAGGTATTTAAATGATCTGCCTGAAGAAACAAAAATATATGCTTTGTGGCATTCGGATGACAGGGCAACCGACAATGGTTTGCCGGTATCGGCCCAAACCGTTTATTTTCTCACTTCTCAAAAAACAAAAATAAACTATTTGAAATCCAATGAATTGGATAGAATCATTTTGGGACAAAATGGCACGGTGATTGTTCCGTTATATTTTAATTCGGACCTATTACATGCCATAAGTAATAAATTTCCCGGCGGTAAAATTAATTTTGTCGATTTAAACGCGGCGGCAGTAATTATTCCATAGTATGAAAAAAACAAATATTTTGGTTGGCGCGCTTCTAACAATTTTTGGTCTGTTGGCCGTAACCAGCATGTGGAATGACAGCGCCAATTACGATGAAAGAATCCATCTTCCGGCCGGTTATGCTTATGTATCCCAAGGGGATATGCGTCTCAATCCGGAACATCCCCCATTGGTAAAGGACTTGGCCGGTTTGCCGTTGCTATTGATGAAAATAAATTTTTCTTTTCAGAGTTGGGGTTGGAACACGGCTTTAACTGCCGATTCGTCGCGGACTCCGGTCTGGCAAACCGATGTCGGTTTCGGCAATGATTTGCTTTACTATTCCGGCAACGACGCGCAAAACATGATGAGATACGGCAAGATTCCGATGATTTTAATCGGAATTCTTCTCGGATTTTATATTTTCAAATTTGCTAAAGAACTGTGGGGAAATTTGGCGGGCATTATCGCTTTATCATTTTACTCGTTCTCCCCTACCGTTTTGGCGCATACGCGATTTGTTACCACCGATGTCGCCGCCGGCGCCGCCTTTTTCATCGGTTTTTATTATTTATATCGATGGCTCAAAATTCCATCGCGAAAAAATTTGCTGATTTTTGGAATTGTTTTGGGAATCGGTTTTCTGACCAAATTTTCAACTTTTCTTCTGGTGCCGATTTTCGGATTTATAATTCTGGTTTGGGTTTTGCTGAACGGGCAGTGGAAAAAATATATCGGCGGTTTTATTTTGGCGCTGATTATCGCCTACTTGGCGGTTGGCGCGATTTACGCTTTTCATGTTTGGGATTATCCCGCTCAAAAGCAAATCGTTGATACCGAATTTATTTTATCCACATTCGGTTTCAAACCGTTGGTCAATTTGAGCGTCTGGGTTTCTTCACAGCCGTATTTGAGGGCTTGGGGGCATTATTTTCTTGGACTTTTGATGGTTATTCAGCGATCCGGCGGCGGCAACACCACTTACTTTTTGGGCGATATTTCCGCCGACGGTTCGCGCTGGTATTTTCCGACGGTTTATCTGCTCAAAGAGGCACTGCCGTATATTTTGCTGATTGTTTTTGCCGTATTTTTGGTTTTTAAAAAATGCGTTCGCCATTGCCGTGAGCGAAATGTCAAATTATGGTTTTCCGATTTTTTGCGGTTGCTGGAAGATAATTTTGTGGAAGCCGGAATGCTGTTTGTGGTGGGCGTCTATTGGGTGTTTTCCATCAAATCCAATTTAAATATCGGAGTGCGCCATATTCTGCCCACCTTACCCTTTATTTACGCCCTAACGGCCCGCCAAATCGGGTTTTGGATACAATCCTCCCCGCAAATTTTAGGGCTAAAATGGCGGCGCTTCAAGAGGAGTTTTGTGATTGTTGTTTTGTTTGTTTGGGCGATAATTTCCGTTGTTTTGGTGTGGCCGTCGTTCTTGGCTTATTTCAATGAAATTGCCGGCGGTCCGAGCAACGGTTATAAATTTGCGGTTGATTCCAATCTTGATTGGGGGCAGGATATTTTGCGGCTGGCGCGGTNNGAAAAATGATATTAAAGAAATTAAACTGGATTATTTTTCCGGCGCGCCGGCGGAATATTATATCAAAGATGCCAAAATAATGTCTTTTGACCGCGAGGCGCCGCAAAAGGGCTGGCTGGCGATTTCGGCGTCGGTGCTCCAAGGCGCCTGCAAAGGCGGCAAAATCCCCTGCTCCTATAACGAACGCGCTTACACTTGGCTCGATCAATACCAACCCGTCGCCAAAATCGGCTATTCAATCTTTGTCTATAAAATTGAGTAAAAACTAAAAATGTTGTTTAATTTGCTATCGCAATAAAAACGACATTTTTTTATTTCACTTGTCCCAAGTTTATTGAGCGGTGAATTTTAAAGTGGAAAGGATTTGGTTAAAAATTTTTTCATTTTCTTCACGGCTAATCACCCCCGGTACTTTTAATACCTCATTTCTAATAGACGCCTCAATAATACCCGACAACATCTGAACTTGCTCGTTTGTAATAACTAGTGTTTTAGTGGTTGTTACTGGAAAATAATATTTTCTATCTCCACAACCTTCCGCTCCTTCATAGATGCTGAATCCCCTTAAGACGCCATTTTTGTACTCATCTATAAATCCCGGACTAATCACCAAACTATCGCCTACAAAATTTTCTTCCGTTAGATAAGGCGATAATGTCTGTACAGTTTTCACTAAGGGATTATCAATTACTTTTATGGCCATATTTAAATCGTCAAGCGTAGGATAAGTTTTGCTATCTCCTTTCATATCACAAGAACCATGGTTTTCATATGGAATTTTATGATTTAGAACGATCTGGTTTTTATTTTCGGTTAATATAACTTTTGATGGGTATTTAAATTCATACTGATCATTTTTATATGTCTGCCAATCTGCGGTTGGGTCGGCCGGACATTCCGCAAATTCGCAGTTTGGACCGGTGCGACTAACGGAAGAACCATCGGAACACAATTTGGCTTCTTGAGTGCAAGCCACGGGTTTATTTGCGTCTATTAATTTTTGCGTCTGCCAATAGTAATAAGCTCCATAGGAGGCGCCGCCCAATATTAAAATCCCGATAACCGCCAATATTATAACTTTCCAGTTGCTTTGAGACGGTCGGGCAACTACGGGAACCGGTTGAACTGGCTGTTGAGCTGCTGATTGCTCACTGGGTTGTTGCTGAACAGGTCGTTGTATATCCATTTTATTTTTATTTAAGTTTGTAATCTGCCAACACTTTCACAAGAGAAAAAGCTAAAAGCGATAAAACAGCGATGTAAAAATATTCCATCGTTCCGGCAATAAATCTGAACATCCTTCAAAATCATCATCAGATACGAGGTTGCGGTGATTGCGTAAAATATAGTATATATTTTTAATACTGGCGCCAGGATAAATGCCAACTATTTTCCCATCTTTATCGGCAATTGTGATAATCTTTTGCGCATCAATATCAAATCCAACACCGCCGAACCCATAATCAATCACCTCGCCAATATCTTTGTATCCTGAAATCCAACCGCCGAGGCACTCAACAAAATATCCGCCCATACCACAATCGTCGCTGATGCACATAGTTTTATCGCCCAGCGAGTACACAAAAAATTTTGATTCTTCGGGAACTCTATCATATGGTGGAGCCCACCCAATATAATCATTGGCTTTTTCTGCGGCAGGCATACCGAGAGTAATAGTTTTATATTGCGTAACTCCGAAATTATATTTTTGCCACGCAAATACAAAAATAGCTAAAAATATCATTGTCAAAAGAGCAGGCGTGATTTTATACAGAAAATATCGTTTCATAATTAATCAATCACTTCAAGAACGCCAACGCTCATAAAATCAGGCTTGCGCGCCTTGATCAATAAATCATAAATTTCACCCCAACGAATGATTTCAGTAATAGTGAGACATCCACGCGATACGGCGCCTGTGTGTAAATATTTTTCTCCGCTATGTCCGATTCTAAACCAAGTTTTAGCTTTTGGCGCTTGTTTCTCATATCTTGCTCCACCGGGGTGAGGATAATCGGGGGTTTCAATATCATATAATCCCTTTTCCCAAGGTTCGTTTTTATAGTCAGTAGCGTTGTATACTTTGCCGTTTACTATTGTGAGCGTTTTTTTAGATATAGAATATATGGCCAGCGCTTCCGGGTTATGCTGAATATCGGATATTAAATGAGATGTGCCATCTTTTTTAAGTTTGATCGATGCCAATTTATCGCGATGCATACCTTCTAAAATAGTGAAATATTCTCGCTTGTTTTTTATATACTCAACTTTTACTTTTAAATATGCCGATAAGGATTCAGTAGTTTTAGTATTTTCGATTAGTACTTTAAGCCACCCGTTGCCTTCATCTGGAATGTATCGCACAGCATTAGAAAATAGTGCTTCTAAAGTTATTTCAAAAACAGTGATTGCTTTTCCCCAAAATTTTCCCAAAACAGAACGGGTTTCTTTGATTTGAATTTTATAAACAAACTGTCGCGACTTCGCAATATTTGTATCAATCTCTATTTCGCCATTCACATTGCCAACATCGTTAAATAATACATCCTTTTCAATAACAGAGATTCGAACATTGATTTTAAATAATTTTTGATCTGTTTCAAATTTACCTATCTCTTTATTGATTTTCGCTGTTGTACCAGATTTTATTCTCTTATCAATGCGCGAAAGCTTATTTAGTATTTCAATTTCTACGCGAATATCATCGCCGATAGAATCGCCGCTATATTTTATGTTTAAAAGTTTTAAAGTAATAGATCTGGCCATGATATATGTAGTTTTTATAATTTTTTAACGCTTTTATTATAGAACGAACCAAATAAATACGCTATACACAAAAGAACATCAAAAATGCAGTTATAAAACCGATCGGCCGAATGACTGCATTTTATTGTTTTATCCGTTATTTTAGGTTATAGAAAACCCTGCTGGGGATGCGGAGGTCTATGTATCGTAGTGTAGAAAATTTACCTTTAATCGTTTCATTTAAAATAGCGCTTAGATTATTCGCCGCCAAAGCGGGATCTTGATTTTGGTCCAAATAAATTGACCAGCCGTAATTGGTGATTGCCTCTATATTGGAGGAATTGGTTGAAGACGCCATTTTGAATTCTATAACCTGGATTTTATTATTTTCCGCCGCCTTGTTATTAAAGGTTGTGATAAAATTTAATTGTTTTTCATTCAAAACCCGTTCGCCTAAAGCGACGATGTTTTTGCCGGCATCTTCAACTTTCAATATTAAAGAGCCCTCGGTTTGGGGAGTTTCTTGAAACACAATCCCCTCTTTATCGAGGTAGAAACAATTATCACCCTTTGGGTGATCACCTGTAGGGTGACACCAAATTCCGATTGGAATCCTTTTTTCAAAATTTATAATCAGGGTTTGAAAGGGCCGTTTTTCAATATTGATATCGGTCAAAATAGGAAAGGCCGCCGCCAATTTTGTTTTTATATTATTTTTGGAAAGAATGAAAAAATTCTCGTCCAAATTAAAAGACGTATTGTTAGCGATAACTTGGCGGACATCGGCATTGCTAACAACATTATTTTCTGACAATTTTATTGTGACTATTCTGAAAACCGATGAAATCAAAAAAAACCAGATCATACCGATCAAAATTAGAATACCGAAAATCCAAAAAAACACAGTCTTCTTTTTTTGGTAGGTTTGCGCTTCGGAGTGCGTTTTAAATCTATAATAACGGCTTGAGGGCATCGGGGATTTTTATTGTTCCGTCTTCTTGCTGATAATTTTCCATAATGGCGATAAGTATTCTGCCGACGGCAAAAGCCGTGCCGTTCAAAGTGTAAACCAATTCATTTTTTCCCGTTGCTTCATTTTTATATTTAATGTTCAAACGGCGCGATTGAAAATCGGTATCGTTGGATGTCGAGTGCGTTTCGCGATATTGATTCTGCCCCGGCAGCCACGTTTCTATGTCATATTTATTAGCCGCCTGCACGCCCAGGTCTCCCGTACATATCTGCAGTACGCGATACGGCAGATTTAGCGATCGCATCAATTTCTCTTCTAAGCCGAGTAAAAATTCATGTTCTTCTTTGGAATTTTCCGGCTTAACGAAACTAAAAAGTTCAATTTTGTCGAATTGATGAACTCGTAAAATGCCCTTCGTATCTTTGCCGTAGGAACCGGCTTCTCTTCTGAAACATGAAGAAAAACCAGCGTATCGCAAAGGCAGTTCTTTTTCGGTAAAAATTTCATTCATATGCATAGCGCCTATCGCCTGCTCCGAAGTGCCGATAAGGTATAGATCATCTTTTTCCAGATGATATACTTCATCTTCGTTGTAATCCAAATAGCCCATTCCGCGCATCGCTTCCGGTTTTAAAAAAACCGGCGGGACAATCGGGATAAACCCTTCTTTTTGCAGTATGCCAAACGCAAATCGAACCAGAGCGAATTCCAAGTTAACCGCGTCCCGCAATAAATATCCAAATCGGGAACCGATGGCCTTGCCGGCCCGTTCCGTATCTATCCAGTTCAATTCATCATTGAGAGCCAAATAATCTTTAGGAACGAATGGAAAGTTTGTTTTTTCTCCCATCTCCCGCAAAACAATGTTGTCGTTTTCGTCTTTGCCGTAAGGAACTTCCGGCAGAGGCAGGTTAGGCATCTTTCTTCGCAGTAATTCGATGCTTTCATTTAAGGATTTTTCTTCGGCTTCATATGCATTTAATTGCGATTTTAACTTTCTACCTTTTTCGGCATTTTTAATATCGGCGTTATTTTTTCGCTCGGTATTAAGCGTTTCGATTTTTTTTCTTAATACTATTCTTCTCCCATCTAAATCGAGCAGGGCGCCAATATCGACATCAAAACCTTTGGCTTTAATGCCGGTTTCAGCGATTCTTTTATTTTCCCTTATGAATTTTGTATCCAGCATTTTAATTTTATTGTTCTTTATTTTTCATTGTGGGGAACAAGATAATTTCTCTCAATGTATGGGAATTGGTTAGAAGCGCCGCCAAACGATCGATACCAATGCCGGCGCCGACGCAGGGGGGCATGCCGTATTCCATCGCTTCCAGAAAATCTTCATCAATCCGTTGCGCTTCTTTATCACCATCCGCTCTTAATTTTTCCTGTTCTTCAAATCTTTTTCTTTGCTCTATCGGGTCGTTTAATTCCGTAAACGCCTTAACCAATTCCAACCCGCCTATAAAAATTTGAAAGGCGTCGGCTATGGCCGGATTATTTTCCATAGTTTTGGCAAGGGGCAATAATTCCTTGGGAAATCCGGTAACAAAAGTCGGTTGAATCAAAGTTTTTTTTGCCGTGTCTAAATCGCCGAATTCTTTTATTAAATCGCCATATTTTTTTTCTTGAAACGGCCGGGAAAAATCAATCAAATTATTTTCATACGATAGAATTAATTTGTTTTGATTCAATTTATCCGCCAAAAATCTGAATAGGTTTTCAAAAAAATCTTTCAAATAATCTAAGTCATTATAGGCAGTATAAAATTCCAACAGAGTAAACTCGGGATTATGCTGCGCGTCCATGCCTTCGTTTCTGAAGTTTCGGCCAATTTCATATACTTTTTCGAAGCCGCCCACCAGCAGGCGCTTGAGATATAATTCCGGGGCGATTCTTAGATACAGGTCCAGATCCAAAGCGTTAAGGCGCGTCTTGAACGGCCGCGCCGTAGCGCCTCCCGGTATTGATTGCAACACGGGCGTTTCAAATTCGACAAAGCCCAAATCATTGAAAAAATTTCGCAATATGCCAATGATTCTAGAGCGGGTCAAAAAATTTTCTTTTATTTTTTCATTCATCAAAAGATCCAAATATCTTTTGCGATATCTTTCTTCTACATCTTTAAGGCCGTGCCATTTTTCCGGCAACGGCCGAATAGTTTTGGCGATGATTCTAATTTTCTTGACGCGCAATGTTTTTTCTTTTTGTTTTGTTTTGAATACGGCGCCGCCAACTTCCACAAAGTCGCCTATATCAAAAAAAGCTGTCATTTTTTCATGGTGTAAAAAGCATTGAATTTTTCCGCCGCCGTCTTTCAAGTCAAAAAAAATAATTTGGCCGTGTTCTCTTATCGATTGGATTCTACCGGTTAAGAAAACGGTCTTATTTGTCAGTCGCCAAATCCAAAAATTGTCAAGAGCTTCTTTGATTGTGCATTCTCGTTTGACGCTATTCGGGAAAGGATTATTACCGGCGCCTTTAAGCGCTTCCATTTTTTCGATTCTTGTTTTGCGCAGATCTTCTATGTTGGGCATAGAACCGGAATTAATTTTCTATTTTAATAATTTTGTATCCGATAATGCTGCGAGGCGTCTTTACCTCTATTTCTTCTCCTATTTTTTTACCCAAAAAGGCCCGCCCCAAAGGCGACTCGTTGGAAATTTTTCCTTCCTGCGGCTTTGCTTCGGTTGAGCCGACAATAATAAATTTTTCCAAGTTGCCGGCGCCGGACTTGACTTCGACAGTTGATCCCACTCGGACAACATTTTCGTCATTTGAATTTTCGATTACTACGGCATTTTTAAAAAGATCTTCCAATTCGGCGATGCGATTTTCATTGAACGATTGCGCCTCTTTGGCCTCAAAATATTCCGCGTTTTCCGACAAATCGCCAAGATCTTTGGCTTCTTGCAAGCGCTTGGCGATTTCTTGGCGCTTGGTTGTTTTTAATATTTGCAATTCTTTCTTTAAGGCGTCGGCGCCTTCATGGCTTAAATATGTTTGTCGCGACATAGTATTTTATTTATTTATATTAGCACGATTCTGATTGTAATACCACTGGAAAATTTCTTGCGCAATGGGCAGGGCGGAAGTGATACCTTGGCCAGAGCCCTCAACAACAACGGCAATTGCTATTTGAGGATCATTATACGGGGCGAAACCGGTAAACAAAGCGTTAAGTTTAGTGAAATCGGAATAAACTTGAGCGGTACCGGTTTTGCCAGCCACTTCTATCGGTAAGATATTTAACGCATGAGCCGAACCTCTCGGATCGGTAACCGCTTTTCGCAGGCCTTCGCGGATTATTTGCAGTTTATCGTTTCCGATTAAATTTTCTCTTATTGTCTCCGGTTTGAATTCTTTGATAATATTGCCGCTAGAGTCGATAACTTTTGATGCCAGCGTCGGTTTCCAAAGCGTTCCTCCATTGGCGATGGCGGCCATGGCCGCGACGAGTTGGAGCGGGGTAATTTTAACATCACCCTGGCCTATGGAAACATTGTAGGTGTCGCCGGTGAACCAATTTTCATTTCTGGTTTTTTTCTTCCACTCCGTATTTGGCACCAGTCCATCGGCTTCTCCCGGCACATCAATNNCATCAATGCCGAGAGTCGAGCCGAAGCCGAAAATTTTCAAATATTTTTCGATTCTGTCGATACCAAGCCCCTTGATGTTTTTGTAGCCGCCGCCTATTTCATAGAAATAAACATTCGCCGAATATGCCAGCGCTTCTCGCATATCGATAAAGCCATGGGGACGCCAATCGCGATAAGTATAAATCACGGAAGGATCATATGCATTTTGTATGGATATATAACCCAAAGTGTCGTCGATTTTATAATTGGGATCGATGGTATTTTCAGCCAAAGCGGCCGATGCTATGAACGGTTTAATTGTTGACCCCGCCGGATAAAAACTACTTATTACGCGATTAAAAAGCGGGCGATTTTTATTATTTATGAATTCTTTATAAGTTTTGCTTGCCAAGTTGTTATTGAAAATATTGTTATCGTAACTCGGCAAGCTCACCAGCGATAAAATTGCCCCCGATTTAACATTCAAAACAACAGCGGCCGCTCCCGGCGCATTGGTTTGTGCCATTTTGGAAATAAGAGCATCAGCCGTAATTTTTTGAAGGTCGTAATCGATATTCAAAACCAAATCATTTCCAGACTTGGCCTCCACAGCCGCCAAAGTTTTTAAGGCGGTATTATTGGAATTAACCACTACCGCCATTTTACCCGGTATGCCTCTCAAGTCCTTTTCGTATTGAACTTCAAGACCGGCTTTTCCGATAAAATCCAGTGGCGAATAGTAAGTGTCTTTTTTCAGATCGTCACCGGACACTTTTCTGGTATAACCCACCAAATGGGCGAAATAAGATCCTTCCGGATAGTCGCGTTTTGTTTCTTTGTCAATAAAGAGCCCCGGTAAATTTGACAGTCGCGTTTCAAGTTCTATGAGAGTTGCTTGATTCAAGTATAAATCGTTAAACGCAATCGGCTGAACGGAATTGCGATTTAAATTCTTAATAAAATCGGCGATTTCCGAATCATTTTTTTTTAAAATATTGGCAAGTTCTTGGATCCATTTGTTCATTTGTCCACCATCTTTCGGTAAATCGGTCGGTATTACCAACAAACTGAAATCGGGAACATTGCTCGCGATTATCTTATGACTGCGGTCATAAATTATTCCGCGCGGCGCCTGACTGGAGTAAAATCGCATGCTATTTTGATTGGCTTTAACGGTATAGTAACTGTTTTGCCAAATTTGCAGCCAAAAGGCCCGCGTCAAAAATAATATCAAAATCAATGTCGCGATCACAAAAACCGCGAGGATTCCAGTTTGTTTAATGGGGATTTCCAATTTAGCCGCGGCCTTTTTATCCAGCAGTATTTCTTCCATTTCTATTTCTACGCGATTTTTTAGGGTTTTTTTAAACATGAGATTTTCTGAAAATTATCGATGATATTATTATTGTTGCCGCCAGTTCAAAAACAAAGGAATAATTAATGAAATAAAAGCCCAAGCTTTCCCAAGTATTATTTTTTAAAAAAGATACGGCGCCGATTATCAGCCAATTTAACAAATAATACGATATCACCCCGATTACGCCGATGGCAACCACGCTGGTCGATTTCACCCTTAGAAAAGCGATATTATAGGCGCTAATTAAAATCCCCGCAAGAATTAACAATGCCAAACTGCTTGTGCCGAAAACCGAGAAATGAACCAGGTCCAAAAAAATACCGGCGCACCAGGCCAGAATTATCGCTTGAATATTTTTTTTTGTCAGCACCAGATATATTATCCATATTAAAAATAAGTTTATTTTTAGAAGAGAGGCGTTAATGAAAGCGATTTGAATGCCCGCTAAAATTAAGAAAAAAAATATCGCGCCGATAATTAAAAAAAGTTTTTTATATCTCAAACTCATTGAAGGATAATAAAAACGCCGTTTAAACTTTGGGGCGGCGACAACAGTTCGATGCTGGCAGTGTTGAATACTTGATTGTCGTATGATTTTATTTCCCGTATTTTCCCCAAAATAAAACCTTTCGGCCAAACACCATCGGTTCCCGAAGAAATAATCAATTCCCCCGCCTCGGGAGTTTTATTTTTGGCTATTAAATCAAAAATTGCATCCGATCCAAGGCCGCGAACCAAGCCGGAAATTTTACTATTTGCCGTTGTGGCCGCGATGCGGCTGTTGGCATCCAATAAAGTTTGCGCTTTGGCCGTGCCGCGACTAATATCGGCAATGCGTCCGATGATGATTTCGTCTTTGGTGATTAGGGTCATTCCGGCGGCGACTCCGTCATCGGAGCCCTTGTCGATTATAAAAGACCGGTTATTTCCCAGATCCCGTCCGATGATATTCGCCAATAAGACATTGATAGATTTTTTTTTCAAATTCAAATTAATTCTCAACAACGCGTTTTCTTCTTCTAAAATGGTCAGTGTTGATAGTTTGCTGTAAAGATCTAAATTTTCGGAAATTAAACGCGCGTTAGATTCCTTCACGCGCCTGGCGTTTAACATCGCGTCCTGCCAAAAAAACAATTTTTGCGCTGATTTGCTAATAATAATTATTATTGGTCTCAAAATATCGCTGGCGTAATTTTTTAACGATACGACCAGTCGATTATGATCCGATAAAATAAAAAACAAGCTTAACAACACGAGAACCAATAATACCGTTAAGGCGGATTTATTCATTGCAGGGTTAGTTATTATGCACCAAGATCTCTCTCAAGGATTCTACATTTTCGAGAATGATGCCGCAACCGCGAACTACTGCCGTAAGGGGGTCTTCGGCTAACCGGGTGGGAATTTCAGTGGCATTTTCAACCATTTCGGCGAATCCTCTTAATAAACTGCCGCCTCCGGCTAAAATTATGCCCTTTATCGTTAAATCGCTGATTAGTTCAGGCGGAGTTTCTTCAACTACGGAACGGATTTCAGCAATGATGGCATTAACCGATGACGCCACCGCTTCGCTGACTTCCGAGTCGCTAATCAATACCTCTTTTGGTAACCCGCTTATGAGGTCGCGCCCTTTTATTACGGTTGTCAGTTTATCTTTTTGAGGTGAAGTCGCGCCTATGGAAATTTTAATCTCCTCCGCGGTTTTTTCGCCGATAAGCAATTGGAATTTATCTCGAGCGTATTGGATAATATCGTCATTCATTTTTTCACCGGCAACGCGCAAGTTTCTGGAGACCACGATGCCCCCGAGGGAAATGACCGCAACATCCGTTGTGCCGCCGCCGATATCGACAATCATATTGCCGACCGCTTCGGTAACCGGCAGACGCGCTCCTATGGCGGCCGCCATCGGTTCTTCGACAAGAAACACTTCTCTGGCGCCGGCGTTTCTTACGGCGTCTTCAACGGCGCGCCTTTCCACCTCCGTTACTCCCGATGGAATGCCAATGACAACGCGCGGCCTCGACAAGAAACTATAAGCGCTGCGATGCACTTTATTAAAAAAGTATCTCAACATTTGCTCGGTAATTTCAAAATCGGAAATAACCCCGTCAATCAGCGGTTTAACGGCAACTATATGGCTTGGGGTGCGGCCGATCATTTTTTTTGCCGCTTCTCCGATACTAAGAATTTGATCCGTTTTTTTATTGATGGCGACTATCGACGGCTCGTTGATAATGATGCCGCGCCCTCTGACATAAATCAGGGTATTGGTCGTGCCGAGATCTATTCCGATATCTTGAGAAAAAATTTTAAATAATCGATTCAACATCGGATATTTTAATTAATTTTACCGCTTTTTTATTCCTCTTTTTCAGTTCAATCGAGTTATTTTCCAATGTTTTAGCGCTTATGACGATGCGTAAAGGAATTCCTATCAAATCCGCATCCGCGAATTTTTCGCCGGCCGTTTTATCGGCGCGATCATCATACAATATTTCAACGCCTTTATCGGCAAAAATTTCATAAATTTTTTCTGCCTGCTTTTTAACGGCGAGGTTATCTTTTGCAGAAAGTTCAATCAGATGAATTTGGAATGGCGCAATATTTTTGGGCCAAATAATTCCTTGGTCGTCGTGATAAACTTCTACGGCCGTTCCTATAACGCGTCCCAATCCAATCCCGTAAGACCCCATGACGACATTTTCTTTTTTGCCGCGCGAATCAATAAATTGCAGGTTGAAAGCCGATGAATACTTCTCGCCTAAAGGAAAAATATTACCAACCTCAATGGCGTTTTCTATTTTAATTTTCCCGCCGCATTTAGGGCACTTATCGCCATCTCCCAGTTTGGAAATTTCCTTGTTTTCTGCATATTCGCATTTTAGGCACAATAATATTTTATCTTCTCCGACTTGGCTCAACACTTGAAACTCGTGAGTATTGCTTGAAGTAAAGTTCCCGCCGGCCGCTACCGTGTAAAATGATTTGAGCCCGCATTGCTCAAAAATTTTAAAATACGCCTCTTTAACAATCGCATAATAATTTTTAAAGTCTTCTTCAGAAGAATGAAAACTGTACAGATCTTTCATCATAAACTCGCGACCGCGCAATAATCCCGATTTTGCCCTCGGTTCATTCCTGAATTTTGTTTGGATCTGATAAGCGCCGAATGGCAGGTCTTTGTAAGAACTGATATAACGCTTGGCGATTGCCGTCAGAACTTCTTCGTGTGTCCAGCCCAAAACAAAATCGGCGGTTTTTTCATTTTTTCCTTTTACTTCAAAACCCACCGGAACATCCCAGCGGCCGGTGGCGTCGAGATATTTTTTTTCCACCAGCGCCGGCATAAACATTTCCTGCCCGCCGATAGCATTCATTTCTTTGCGGATAATGCCGGCGATTTTTCCCAGCACTCTCCAGCCCAACGGCAAATACGAATATACTCCGGCGGAATTTTTATAAACGAAACCACCTCGCTCCAAAAGCCGGGCGTTGACGCTGGTCTCGTCCTTGGGGTTCTCCCTTAGCGTCTGTCCAAAAAGTTTCGATTGCCTCATAAAATTTAATAGTTAAGATTTTTTAAGTTTTTCAATTTCCTTTTTTATTTTCTCAATTACTTCGGGATTATGAATTATTTTGTTTTTACCTTCAGTTATTGAAATAACATAAAATACTTCACCTCCGTATTTTAATGTAAATTTTTTGTGCGTTTTTTTCTGCTGTTCCCTCTCATTTATTATTTGTGTAATATATTCATACCCCGCAGGTTTTATTTGAAGGCCAATGTATTTGTTTTTAATTTTAATAAAATAATCAACATTGTATCCCCTGTCCCATTCATCGGGGGCTGGCTCGATTTTAATTTTAAGAATTTTTTCAAGCTGTCCATAAATTGTTTGAATTTCTGACTGATAACCGTCAAAGGTTCTATTTACTACCAAATTGTATATAAAATTTATGCAATCTTCTTCGGTAACATTTTCTATTTCAGCTTTACAAATATCGGTAACTTTAATAAATAAAGTTTTAACTTAATTTTTATATCTATTGTTTATGATACATTCTTGAAATACAACAGCACTTAAAGAACAGTTTTCGAAAATGAAATTTAAAGCTTGTTCTGGCTCGTAATCGTTTTTTCTTAGAATTCTAAAAAAATCCCAAAAAGAAAATTATCATGAAGAATAAAAAGATTTTTGTTATTTTTAATAAATTGTCGATTAAAAATTTTCTTCATAATTTATTTTGCTAGACTAATATAATATCTCTTGCTAGTATAATAACATGAGATATTATATTCTTACAACTGTCAAATTTGCTAATGAATGTATAGAATTTAAAAAATATGGTTCTACCAACTCCAATTGGTTAGCCAATATTAATGTCGGAGATATAATTTTTATATCACAGTTTAACTTTAAAAGCCAAAATATCTACGGACCATTTAAAGTTACAATGCCTTTATTTTATGATAAAAAGATAATATTTCCAAGTCAAAAGTATTATTATAGGATTAAAATTGAATATGATAAATTACAATACATTAACGAAACGGATCTTTACTTAAATGGAATAGATTCTGAAAAAAGAAATTTTGCTTTTAAACTTATATGCCTTTTACAACAAAATAAACACTTGCATTCAATATGTCTTAATAAGCAAGAGGGTGAATTTATATTAGATACTATAAAAAATTATGGGGATAATTCTGGGTCGATAAATAACAAAGATTACATCCCAGAATACGATAAATTAAAAGTTGACCAAAGCTTTATTGCAGATAAAAATAAACTATACAAAAAATTATTTTTCTCTTCTGAAAGTGATTTAGAGACATTCATTATTTTTTGCTTAAAAAATCAAAAAAATATTACATATACTAGCCTAAACAATATTTTAAATATTTATTCGGGAAACGACTTAAATAATTCAACTATTTATAACCAGTTTATTTTTGGCAATGCCTACCCTTCTGATATTGTAATTTTGAATAAAAATAACATAAACATACTTGAACTTAAAAAAACCGGACTAAAAAAAGATATGATCTCTACAATTGAAAAAGAGATTATTAAATATTGTACATATTCTCTATATTCTGATCGCCTTGGAACGAACCAAACGCAAATCAATTTTTTCTTAATTGTCCTAAAAGATGAAAATAATATTAGTCTTAAAAAATATCTTGAGGATTATTTCCAAAAAAATATAAACAAAACTTCTAATTTTAAAAAATATAATTTTATGATTATAGAGTACTATATTGAAAATCAAAATCTATTGTTTCGCAAAACTTAATTATTTCTGTTCTAATTGGAATAATTTTATAACGGCCATAATAAACAGAACGAGCAAATTGATCGCCTATATTTATACAAAGACGGCAACCATCACTTAAAACCCTTGAACATTCTTTCCAAACTAAATTGAGATTATTAATATAATCTTCATAACTATCGTTAAAACCAATTTGGTCGGAAGTGCCATAATCTTTTAACTGCCAATATGGCGGCGAAGTAATAACAAGATGAACAGATTTATTTTGTAATTCCGTCATATCGCGCGAATCGCCAATTATAACTTTATGCTTAGTTGCGGTCATAATCTTAATCTTAATATGTCCCTATATGTTATTAATATGAACAGGATGAGGATTAAAATCAAGCCCATAGAGTGAACCGCGTTTTCTATTTTGGGGTTGACCTTGCCGCCTTTAATTTTTTCTATGCCGAAAAATAAAAGCCGGCCGCCATCAAGAGCCGGAAACGGCATGAGATTTAATACGGTTAAGTTTAAAGAAATGAGCGCTACGAATTGCAATAAATAAACAAACCCCAGATTCGCCGCCTGGCTTGTCAACGACATAATGCCGACCGGGCCCGTTATATCTCGAGGGATTTCTCCGGAAACAACAAGATTTTTAATTAAATTGCCGAATCCTTTTATTATTTCCCAGGTTACAAAAAATGAAGCTTTGGCGCCAAACCAGATACTTTTGTACCATGGATAAGAAATGATGCCGGTTTTGGCCATGGCGATGCCCAATGCCCCTTCCCCTTTCGGCGGATTTATTCGAGGCGCGACGGTAATTTCAATAATATCAGAATTTCTTTGAACAAAAATTGCCGTTGTTTCGCCCCTGTTGTCGTTGATAATATTTTGAAAGGCCTCAATGTCTGTAATATCCTCATTTTTCTCGCCGATTTTTATGTATTTCAAAGCGTCTCCTATTTTCAGTCCGGCTTTTTCCGCCGGCGAGTCGGCGTTTATGGCCACGATTTGATTTTTTATATTTTTGGCCATTCCTTCATTATTATTATCGATAATCTGCGGAAGGCCGATATAAAATCCAATAGCCAATAAAAAAACCGCCAATAAAAAATTCATAGCGACACCGCTTATCGTAATTAAACTGCGAATACCCACTGACTTGGAGGAAAAACTGTTGGGATTGTCAATCTGCTCGCCGTTTTCGCCTAAAATTTTCACGAATCCCCCTAGGGGCAAGAGATTTATGGAATAAATCGTGCCATTTTTTTTAAAACTGAAAAGTTTTGGCGGAAAACCAAAACCAAATTCCTCGACTATCAGACCGCTTTTTTTGGCGGCAATAAAATGTCCCCATTCATGGACAAGAATTAAAATTCCTAAAACTATTATAAAGATTACTATTGTCATTCTTCCCTGATCTCCCTTTCTTTTGAATTTAATGAGCTTTCCAAATTTCGATTTGTCTCATTTATAAGTTCTTGCGTCTTTTCTTTTTTCTTGAATTTTTCGTCTTCTGTGATTTTTTTAGCGCTTAATAAATCTGCCAATTCTTTCATCGCTTCATCGCGGATTGTCCGGCATTTTATTTTTGCGTCCTCAAGTTTGGATCCGGCAATTTTTATTAAGACCTTGCGCCGTTCTTCGGTTAATGACGGAACATTGATTCTGATTGTATTTTTATCCACAATGGGGCTCAACCCCAAACCGGAAGCGAATATCGCCTTTTCAATATTCGGAATGGCGTTTTTATCCCATGGGTCTATTACCAGCGATCTCGGTTCGGGCGCCGAAATCGACGCGATCTGCTTTAACGGCGTTGTCGTTCCGTAATAATCTACGGAAATATTTTCCACCAATGCTGGAGTAGCTCGGCCCACTCTCAAAAAGGATAATTCTTTTTTGAAAGAATCTTCAACGCTCTTTAATTTATTTTTTAGTGTTTCCGAGTCCATTATAGCAATAATAGCAGTTCGTCGTATGCGAATTTTGGATTAGAATTTGTTTCGATCAATTTAAAATAAATATTCTGGCTTTTTGACAAAAGAATTCTTAATTTTTCGTTTGGATTATTTTTAAGTTCAATTCTTAAAAAATTTAACCAGTATTTAAAAAACGCCAATGGATTATAGGAGTTTAATTTTTCCATATCTTTATATTTATTGGTGGAATTTTCCGTAAAAATATTGGCAACAATGCCGTTAAACGCTTTATCTGGTGAAAAAATTTCCGGCTGTAAACGCCAAAAGGGCACTTTTATCGCTCTTGAAGCAATAGTGTCGGGAATCGCGCTCAATGTGTTCACGCCAAGAACTATGACGGCATATTGCGGCGCTTCCTCGAAAATTTTTAGGAGAGCATTTTGAGCGGCGCTGTGTAATTTTTCCGCCGATTCCACTATTACTACTTTATACCGACTCGAGTATGGTTTCAATACCAGGAAACTTTTAATTTGTCTCACCAGAGATATGGCCGTTTCTTCGGTAATCATTTCCGCTTGAATGATAAATAAGTCGGGATGAAATTTTTCTGGTTCATTTTTTAAAATTTGATTGGCAAACCAAATGCCCGTGTTAACTCTCAGTGCCTTATTCGGCCCATAAAAAATATAGGCATGGGACAGAGCGTTCTTTTCTATGCATTTGTTCAAATATGATCTAATTTCCATAATTTATCTTTTTGCCAATATACTTTGTTTGTAAAGTTCGAGATTCTCTAAAATCAATCCCGCGCCTTTGGCAACGCAAAAAAGAGAATCTTCCGCGACATAGGCGGGCACTCCAGTGGCCTTTACCAATAATTCATCGAAATTTCTTAGCAATGATGTGCCGCCGGCTAAAATTATTCCCTTATCCATAATATCCGATGACAATTCCGGAGGTGTTTGCGATAAAACCAATTTTACAGCTTGAATAATTTCTTTAAGCCGTTCGGAAATTGCCTCGACCACCTCATTGGTTCCGATAGTGATATTTCGGGGGAGCCCCGTTAAAATATCGCGGCCTTTTACGCCTATGTATAATTCTTCCTTAACGGGCAGGGCCGAGCCGATTTCTATTTTTACTCTTTCCGAGGTTCTTTCACCGATGGCTAAATTATGCCGGCGCTTGAAATAATCGGCTATTGCTTGATCTAATTTATTACCGCCCACTCTTCTTGAATGGGAGGTTACGATGCCGCCCAAAGAAATTACCGCCACTTCGGTAGTGCCGCCGCCTATACTCATAATCAAATTACCCGATGCGGAGTTTATGGGTATATTGGCGCCAATGGCGGCCAAAACCGGCTCTTTTACGATATATGCCGCTTTGGCGCCCGCATTGATAGTGGCGTCAATTACCGCTCTTCTTTCGGTTGAACTGGAACCGGACGGAATGGTAACCAAAACATCAGGTTTTACTATTTGCAATTTGCCTAAACTTTTTTGGATAAAATACCTTAACATCGCTTCCGTTATCTTATAGTCGGCTATGACGCCGTCCCTCATGGGCTTTTTGGCAATAATATTTTCCGGAGTCCGCCCAATCATTGTTTGCGCTTCAAGGCCAACGGCCAATACTTCGTTGGTGTCGAGAGAAATAGCCACTACGGTCGGCTCGTTTAAAACGATTCCCCTGCCGGGAACGAAAACCAAAGTGTTAACCGTGCCCAAATCGATGCCAATTTTTTTATTGAAAAAACTCATATTTAACTATTGACTCGTTTAATGTCGGCGCCCAGCGCTTGCAAGCGCTTGTCTATTTGATCATATCCCCTGTCTATTTGGTAAATATTGTCAATCGCGCTTTGTCCTTTGGCTATGAGAGCCGCGATCAATAATGCCATGCCGGCGCGGATATCGGGGCTGTTAATTTTTTTTCCATAGAGAATTGTCGGCCCCTTCACTATCACTCTATGGGGATCGGCCATGGTGATATCGGCGCCCATTTGATTCAAGATGTCGGTGTAAAAAAGCCGGCCGTTGTAAATAGTTTCGTGAATCAACGACATGCCCTCCGCCTGTGTCATCAGAACCGTAAAAGGCGCCTGTAAATCGGTGGCGAATCCGGGATATTCTCGCGTTGTTATGTCAACCGATCTTAATTTCTTTGAGGGCTTGACCGTAATGTAATTTTTGCCTATTTCCAGGTTAGCGCCGACCATTTCAAGCATCACCAGCAAAACATCCAGATGATTCGGGTCGCAATTTTCCACTTTGATATTGCCATTGGTCGCCGCTCCCAAAATCACGAATGTTCCCGCTTCTATTCTGTCGGGCATGCCAGCCCAAACACCTCCTTTGAGCGACTTAACTCCATCTATAACTATTGTCGGCGCCCCGGCGCCGGAAATTTTAGCGCCGAGAGAATTTAAAAATATCGACAGATTTTCGATTTCCGGTTCGCAGGCCGCGTTTTTTAAAACGGTTCTCCCTACCGCCAAAACGGCGGCCATCATCAGGGTCTCAGTGCCGGTAACGCTTACCATCGGAAAAACGAATTTATTGCCTATCAGTTTTTTATTTTGTGAAGTTACCACAAAATTAGAACCGCTTTTTTTCACTGAAGCGCCCAAGGCCTTAAAACCGTCTATGAAAAAATTAATGGGGCGTTTGCCCAAAGTGCAACCGCCGGGATGAGGAAAAACGGCTTTACCGAAACGGGTCAATAACGGGCCGGTTAGAACGATGGACGCCCTAAATCGTTCCGCAATATCATAGTTTAAAGCGGTTTTTTTTAAATGCGAGCAATCGAATATATCGGAAGAAATTTTGGCGCCTAAATCAATCAGCAATTCTTTCATCCGGTTTATGTCTTCGATTTGAGGCAGGTTGGCGATTTTTACCGGTTGGGAAGCGAGAATGGAGGCGGCCAGAACCTTTAACGCCGCGTTTTTCGCGTTGTAAACCGGAATAGTTCCGCTCAATTTTTTCCCGCCATTGATAATAAAATGCTCGCTCATGAGATGACTATATTCTAAAAATATGGTATTTGTAAAGTATTATGACCAGAAGATTCAGAAGGGTTATTTTTTTCATATTCGTTTGCTTTTTTATTGCCGCGAGCGTTATTGTTGTATTTTTCGCCCAGGGTTATAGGATCGATTTTAAGTCCCTAACCTTTGTCAAAACGGGGGGAATTTTTGTCGAAACATCCATTAACGACGCCAAGATCTATGTTGACGATAAATATATCGAATCGACAAATGGCATTTTGAATCACAACACTTTAATAGAAGGTTTGACTCCCAAGGCATATAATGTATTTATTTACAAAGAAAATTATTACCCGTGGAATAAAGTAGTCGAGGTAAAAAGCGGAACGGTGGTAGGATTAAACAATGTCATTTTGTTTCCCTTGATTCCGGAAAAATCTAAAATCATCGATTTGCCCGTTCAAACAATTTCCGAATTTTTCGTGGAAAAAAATACGGTAAAAATTAAAAACAATAATGTCAAAACCGCAACGGTTTATAATCTAAACGACGGAAAATTGTTGTCAAAAGAAAAATTCATAATGGCCACTTCGGTCAAAGAGTTTATTTCGCCGGACGAAAACAAAAAACTTGAAGTTATCGGCGATCAGTTATGGCTTGCTTATCTAAAAGACATGAATAAAGACCCCATCAAAAAAGCCGGAGACAAAGAGTTAATTGCCACTTACGAAACGCCCGTTAAGTTTTTTAATTGGCTAAACGATTCAGAACACATTATTTGGTTCGCCGATGGCGCGCTAAACATCGCCGAATTGGATGATCGCGGAGGAAAGCGCAACAGCATTAAATTTTATCTCGATATCAACAGCCCCATTTTTTGGGACCGCGATAATTCCCTGTTTTATTTCTTCGAAAAAACAACTCTCTCCGCGCTTAATTTTAAAATATAATTGTTGTTATTGGAGCAATGCTTTCCACATCCAGGAGCATCTTAGAATTTCGCGGACTCCCATCAGAATTTCTAAATCCTTTTTGAAAAGAACCAACCTAGTATAAGTCCTGCGCCGCCAAATTGTTTGATTGCCTTTACGACGGCTACGCTGTCATTTATTATGACTTTCTTATTGTCTTGTCCGTTTGCATTTTTATTCGGATGCGCTTTAAAGTCCCATGGAATTTCTGAAAATCCATCAAACTCCACTCTGCCATATTTAGGGCCTGGTATTTTCATTAATGGAGCTAAATTTTTATCACAAAAAAACTGGAAATAAAAACCTATCCATTCCATTTGTCGCCATTGCGGATAATCTGCGTCTCGCATTTCAAGAATCGCTTTTTGCCCGTCCCAATCTGTGGGCATTTCTGATAATTTTTTCTCTAATTGTTTAACTAATTTTTTTGAAATCATAGGATTAAATTACTGAATTGCTGTGTAATATTTCCAGCGCATTTGCAAAATTCGGGAAAATGCATTTATTAATTTCCTTTACTAAAGATGGATCATGTTTAACATTTTCATTGTCTTTCCCCGCATTTCTTTTAATAACGCGGTTTGTTTTTTCTGACCGTTCGATTTTTAATAAGAGATCTTTATCAACTACAAGATTATCCATAACTGGAAGAGTTAGTAAAGTTTTTTCTGATATTGTCATCCCGCCATCATTTATTCGCCACCACCAATACATATAACTGCTATTTAACAATAGATACGCGATATCTCTTTCTTTTTCGTTATAGAAATAGAGCGTTTTAAAAGATGAACGCTCAACAGATGTTTTTAAAGCGGATATGAAGTATCTCGGAGTCGAAGGCACGATCAGCTTATACGGCGTTGGCCGATATGATACCAGATGAGCCAATATTTTTTCTTGTTTTCTCGCGATGCTATAAAGGGGCAATAATTCTTTTTGTAGTTTTGGAAACATGTCCTCTCTCGGCGCAATTTCAGTCAAATAGTCATCCACCGAATCGAGAAGTTGCTGTCGTTCTTTAACTCGCCATTTTAATAAGGAAGTTATTCTGAAAATTCGTTTTGCGCTATTTTGATTAGCGATAATAATGCCTGCCCGCGTGCTGTTTGCTATGTTTGTATTTTTTGAACCAAATTTAATTCCTCGAAAAATGTTATCTGGGACATTGTCAAAGCAATAGACATCTATCTTGTTAAAATTATTAAGTAGCAGTCGTCTGAGAGAATTAAACTTTTGGCCATTTGTAAATGTTTGCGGCGTGATTGAAACAAATCCAGTAGATGTTTTAATGACTCTTTCTAAGAAATAGGCATATAAATCTCTTGCACTTCTCGTTTCAAAACGCATATTTGGTTCTACAATGACATAGGGCGGATTTAAAATTGCATAATCATATTTTGGAAAATTATCGGATAATAAAAAGTCCGCAACAATAAAGCGGGATTTTATATTTTCAAATAGTTTAGGATCTTTTTTTTGGAAATTGATTGCCAAAATGAATCGAGCGATAAAAAGCGCCAATTCGTCGCGATCAACCAGAAATATGTTATTTTTCAAAAAATCCTCTTGATTTTCTTGATATTTGATAAGCCAGTAAGACAAATTTCCGATACCGGAACAAGGATCGATCCAGATTTTATTTTTGGGAAATAAACACGCTTTTTTTGCCATGACTTGCGCGACATCGTCGGGTGTAAAATATTGCCCTTCTTGTTTGCGCTTATTACGATCTACATACGCAAGCGAGTATTCATAGAGCGCCGATATTTCGCCGACAGTAAGGCCATCGATAAAATCAAAGGTTTGAATTTCTGAATTTTTGAATTCCTTTTCATCAAGAATATATTTCAAATCCATTCTATCAGTATTATACAGATTAGTGGCCAAAACCGAATACCATGTTTTTTTCAATCCCAAACGATCAAGCGCGCAATTAAAATCGCATATTGGTAAAGTATTAATTATTGATTTGCTCTTGCCCATAATATGCTTTTATTATACCCTGTTTTAGTTTATTCATCAAAAAAGCCCCGAAAAGGGGCTTTTTTGAAGCGCACGATTATCGTTTGCTCCACTGAGGGGCGCGGCGGGCGCCTTTGAGTCCCGGTTTCTTTCGTTCTTTTTGTCTGGAGTCCCTGGATAAAAAGCCCAAGGTTTTTAAAATGTTTTTTGATTCCGATTGCAANNCCGGAAACCTTAATGGTGGCTTCAAAAGCCGCCGTAGCAGTTTTTATAAACGGGCTTAATAGCGTTTCCTGCTGTTCCTTTTCTTTAAAATAATCCGTAAAATTTTTTCCGTTCACGATAATATTCTGCTTTTGTTTGGCATTGGTCTTTATTCTGACTCTGGCAATGGCGGTTTTTCTTCTGCCGATCGCCGCGCAATATTTGCCGAAGGCATCCTCTACTTCTTTTTTTGGTTTTTTAATCGCCATTTTATTTATTAATTACTATTCGCTTCATTAATTTTGCTCTCAATCGGTTTTTATTCAACATTCTTAAAACAGCTAAATTTAAAGCTCGCGACGCGCCTTTTGCCGTTAATTCCCGATATTTTACGGTTCTTAAACCGCCAGGATATCCGGTATAATGATAGTATACTTTTTGCGACGCTTTTTTTCCGGTCAAGACAATATCGCTTAAATTAGAAACGCGCACCGTTATCATAGGATCTGCATATGGCAAATAATCCACTTCCCTTTTACCTCTTAGAAGAGACGCTATTTCTGTGGCGAGACGACCCAACGATTTTCCTTTTGCGTCTATTGTATATGTTTTGGACTTTTTCATATTATTTGACAAATTCTATTACAGCCATTTTAGCGCCGTCATTTTTTCTTGAATCCAATTTGGAAATTCTCAAATAACCGCCGTTTCTTTTACTGAACCGCGGCGCCAAATCGCCGAACAATTTTATTACTTGTTTGCCAGTCAGTGTTTTCATCAAAAGGCGCCTATTGGCCAAAGTATCGGTTTTCGCCCTGCTTAAGGTTTTTTCGACAAGAGGCCTGATTTCTTTGGCTCGCGCTTCGGTGGTTCTAATGCGCTCCTTCATAATTAAACTGCCGCTCAAATTCCATAAAAAGGCCTTTCTAAAATCGGCCGGTCTGCCAAATTTTCTGTTTTTTCTTAAATGTTTCATCAGAAATAAATTATTCTTCTTGTCTAAGCGTTAACCCCAATTTGCCAAGCGATTTTTTTATTTCCTTTACCGCTTTTTCTCCCAGATCCTCCATATCCAACAGATCATCCTTGCTTAACCGCAGAAGATTGGCCACGGTCTTTATATGGTTAATCAATAAAATATTTTGGGTTCGATTAGACAGTTTTAAATCCTCTATTTTCATTTTGGCGCCGTCAAAATCCTCTTTTACGGTTTCTTTTTTTACTGTTTTTTCTTTTTTTATTTCGATCGGTTCTCCATCGATTATTGAGGCCTCGGCTGGTTTGGCGATCATTTTTAGGTGTTCCATCAGCAAATCAGCCGCATTCTTCAATGCTTCGTCGGGAGCTATGGTGCCATCGGTTTCTATATCAAATATAAGCCGATTATAATTTGTTTTTTCGCCTACCCTCATATCCTCCACATCGAACTTAACCATTTTAATGGGCGTGAAAATAGCGTCGATGGCAATGACGCCGGTTTCTTGCTTGTCTCGCCGGCGCGATTCAACCGTTACATAACCGATGCCCTTTTCAATGTTGAGTTCCATTTCTAACGAAGCGTTTTTAGTCGTTAAAGTCGCGATTTGCGCGTCTAAATTGACCACTTCTATTTGTGAACTTGTTTTGATATCTTTTGCCGTCGCTTCTTTTTCCCCTTTAACTTTTAAAGTCGCGCTTTGCGGTTCATCGCCGTGGACTATAAAGCGAATCTGTTTCAAATTTAAAATAATTTCCACCATATCTTCCCGAATGCCGGGCAGCGTGGAAAATTCGTGGCTGACATCTTTAATCTTTACCGAAGTGATGGCGGCGCCCGGCAAAGAAGAGAGCATGACACGGCGCAGGGCATTCCCGATAGTTAAACCATATCCGGGGTAGAGTTTGTCGATTTCCAAAAGCGCTCTTGTCGGAGTGAGTTGTTTAATGACTTTTGGCGCTTTTGGCAATGAAATAATTGTTTCCATAATTTTTTATTTAATATTTTTTTATCTTGAATAAAAGGCGATAATTGCGTTAATGTCAAAATTTTTCGGCAAATCCTCAACCGGCGGCATTGCTTTTACGGTAAGCTCAAAATTTTTCTTATCAACCGACAACCAAACCGGAGCATCGTATTTTTTTAGTTTATTGGCCAATTCCAAAAAAATTGCCTTGGGACGGCTTTGCGATCTGATAGTTATTATATCGCCCGATTTTGTTGAATAAGAAGGAATGGTAATTCTTTTATTATTTACCAAAAAATGCCCATGACTCACTACTTGTCTCGCAATACCTCTTGAGAGCGCAAAACCGCTTCTGTAAACAACATTGTCTAACCGCTTTTCGAGAGCGCGCAACAACAACTCTCCGGCAATCCCTTTCTTTTTTTTGATTTCCCTAAAATATTTTCTTAATTGTTTTTCGGTAATGCCATAGGTGTACTTCAATTTTTGCTTCTCCAAAAGTTGCGTTCCAAATTCAGACATGGCTCTTCTGCGCCCTTTTAATTTGCCATGAACGCCCGGTTTATAGGGCTTTCTTAAAAACGCCGATTTCGGCGAAAATGATCTCTCGGCTTTTAATCCTAAATTTTCGCCGACTTTTCTTGATAATTTTTCTTTTGGTCCTGTATAACGCATAAAATTATACTCTTCTTACTTTTTTTGGTCGCGGGCCATTATGGGGAATGGGGGTAATGTCTTTAATAGATATGATATTTAAGCCGTGCCCGGCCAGAGATCTGACGGCTGATTCTCTCCCGGATCCTATGCCTTTGACAAATATTTCCACTTCTAAAAAGCCGCTTTTTTTAATTTTTTCAAATACAGCCTCAGCAACTTTTGAAGCCGCGTAAGGAGTGGCTTTTTTAGGCCCTTTAAAACCCAACGAGCCGGCAGAAGACCATGCCACAACTTCCCCATTTTCTCCGGTAACGGTAATGAATGTATTGTTGTAACTTACCCTGATAAAAATCCTTCCTTTAACGGCGCGGCCCGGCTTGGCATCAATCGATACCGGAGTTTTCTTTTCGCCAGAAAGCGCCCCGCTTTCTTTTAGGAGTTCTTCTTCAGTTTGTTTTTTTATTTTTTTCTTTCCCATATTTAGGTTTTTTCCGATGATTTTTTGCGTCCCGATCCCATTGTTTTTCTTACATTTCCTCTTCTGGTTCGTGAGTTTGTTTTAGTTCTCTGACCTCTTACCGGCAATCCCCGACTGTGGCGATGACCGCGATAAGACCCTATTTCTTTAAGTCGTTTTATATGACCCTGAATAATTCTTTTTAATTCTCCTTCTATTTTGTGATTTTTTTCCACAAACTCTCTTAGTCGGTTCAATTCATCATTGGTTAATTCCGACGCTTTTTTAGCGGTATCCACCTTCAAATCGGCAAGGATTTTATCCGCTAATTTTCTGCCTATGCCATAGATGTAAGATAGCGAAACGGCTATTTTTTTATTTTCCGGGATATTAACCCCTGCGATTCTTGGCATAATAATCAACCCTGACGCTGTTTATGTTTAAGATTGGGACAGACGACGAAAAGCCGTCTGCGACGGCGTACGATTTTGCATTTAATGCAGATTGTTTTTACTGAAGCTCTAACTTTCATAATCTCTTGGTAATGCGGCCCCTTTGTTTATCGGCAGACAGTTCAATCTCCACTCTGTCGCCCACCAGGACCCTAATAAAATGCATTCTCATTTTACCCGATAAATGGGCTAAAATTTCTTCGCCACTATCGATTTTTACTTTAAATGTGGTATTGGGCAGTGCCTCGATAACGATGCCGCTTGCCACAAGTCCCTTATTACTTATCATGTTAGGTATTATTTGTCAAGAGAAATATTAATTTTATTTGGATTATTTGGGGCTTGTTTGACCCAAAATGGCCACAGGTAAATCGTGGCGTTATTAACGAAATTTTTATTGGACACCACATCCCTAATGCTGTTTTTATCCAGTCCCATGACTTCTTTTTTTAGATTGGATATGTCAACCGCAAAAATATTGTCTTTATCGATGTCAAATGTGAAAAATGTCTCGCCCTTCTTATAGTCCGATTTTGTCGCTTGGGAGTATACCATGTCGCCCTCAAATTTAAAATTTTTCAAATCCCGATATTTATTGGATATGGAATATTCGATCAATTTTTTAAGATCGCTCTCCTTGAATAAGACCGCCTGCAATGAAAGTTGCATCGATAGCGTTGAGCCGTTTACTTTCCAATCGTTAATCGTAACGGCGGACGCTCCGTCAATCAGTTTTAAATCAGAATTCTTGAGTGTGTTTAAAATATCATTTTCCGCATCATTGGCCAATGTATTTTCCAATTCTTTTTTGGTTTTTTCGATAGCCGCATTGGCAACCGCGTTGCCGCCTTTCAAATATGACATCGACTCCGCGCTTTTGGCGTAAAAACCGGCATATTTTGGCGACCCTTCAAATCCGGGAATCGTAAAATAAGAGGGCGCCAACAAATAAGATTCTCCGGTTCCGTCACTCACTACTCCCGCTTTTATGGAAGCCGGGGATAGTTTGGGCCCGCTCATTCGCGCCCCCGGAACTATAACCGTTTTTTGAATTCTGAAAATTTTGCCGTCTTTGGTTTCAAATCTCGTTTGAGCAACTAATTTTTGCGGAGCGGCGCTATAGGCATTGTAAATATCAACCATTCCTCCGGTTTTGAGCGATGTCGCATCGTCAGTATTAGTATTGTCTATTGTTTTGGATCCCGATTTAGTCAATAAAAAATATTGTCCCGGAATGATACTATTGGCGAAATCAATGGAGTTAACATTTTTGCTAACCGCGACCGAAATTGATTCTTTTATGGGAAGTTTATTTAAAGTAATTTTGATATTGGCGCGCGGCAGTATCAAATACAACGCGGTGGACGCGAGCGCCACGCTAATGCAAAGAAAAAATAAAACCAAACGGTTGAAAAATGGCGCCTTTTCGATTATCGAATCTTCTTTTTTTACCAAGGTCTCATTGTAAAAATCTTCCACACTTTTTTCCAATTCAGAATCTTCTTTTTGTTCCTTTTGTTCTTCCGTGGATTCTATTTCCATTGCCCGTTCTATTTCCGGTTGAATCTCTATTTTGCGAATCGGAACGACATCCAGCATTCTTTTTAGTTCTTGTTTTTGTTCAAAAAACGGCAATCCCAACTCTTTGGAAAATGCTTTAATGTCTTCATTTTCCGTATTGATAAATAATTTTTTATCAACACTTTCGGCTTCTTCTCGCAGGGCGCGCAGAGTTTCCAAATTGGCGGCTATGATGGAATTTTTTGGCAACATCAAAACCACTGTTTGATTTTTTGATTTCATCAAACGATCAATCAAGACTGCGGCGCTATCTTTTGTGCGAGCGCGAATTATTTCAACTTCTGCCATCGATGTTATTATAACTCATTTTTATTTATTACTCCACAATGGCTTTTATCCGCCTTACGCCGGCCGAAGAACTTTCTTCCTTAATAATTTTAAACCGGCCGATTTCACCTGTTGAGTTGACATGGGGGCCGCCGCAAATTTCTCGGCTGAAAGCCGACGCCGAGCTTGTCGAGGAGCCAATACTATAAACCTTGACTCGCTCGTCATATTTGGATTCGAACGCTCCGGTCGCTCCAAGAGCTTTGGCTTCTTTCAAAAACATTTCCTCCATTTTTACCGGCAAGTTTTCTTTAATTTTTTCATTTACCAAATCTTCCACTTGTTTGATTTGTTCCGGAGTCATTTTTTCCGGATAGGAGAAATCAAAACGCAAACGTTCCGCCGTAATATTGGCGCCTTTTTGCGCAACGCCGTCTCCCAGCGCTTGCCGCAACGCCGCCAGCATCAAGTGAGCGGCGGTATGGTATTTTATCGTCCGCTCGCTCGCATCCGCCAATCCCCCTTTGAATTTTTGCTCCGAACCGGCGCGGGAAATTTCCTGATGTTTCTTAAATTCTTTGTCAAAATCTTTTTGGTTTAAACTTGCCGCTTTGGTTCCGGCAAAATCCTTGATGACCTCAAAAGTCAGTCCGTAACTTTCGAATAATTTAAACGCCGAAACGGCATCCAATTTTCCCACTTTCTCAAGTTCGCGCAATCCCTGACGGATCGCTTTTTGGAATTTTGAATTTTCTTCGCGAAATACGGACAGAACCGATTCTTCATTTAGTTCCGGATAAAATTTTTTATATTCTTCAATAATCCGTTTCAGTAAATTTTCAATATTTATTGATTCTACGCTTTTTTTGGCCATTACTCTTCGCATTAGTCGTCTTAAAATATAACCCTGCTCCTTATTTGATGGCCTTACTCCATCGGAAATTAAAAAAACAATGGCTCGGCTATGGTCAAGCATAATTCTATTTGTTTCAATAAGCGGCGTAAACAAATCCGTTTCAAAAATCGTTTTTTTATTTTGAACGACCATTGCCAACCGTTCTAATCCCATTCCCGTATCGACACCTTTTTGTTCAAGAGGTTCCAACGATTTATCGGCGGAGCAATAGTATTCATTAAAAACTATATTCCAAACTTCGATACCGTCAACATAAATTTCCGTTGTCGGCCCGCACGGTCCTTCATCGCCAGTTGGCCCCCAAAAATTATCTTTTCGCCCGCATTTTTTTATTTTGTCATCGGTGAGCCCCAGATCTTTCCAAATTTCTACTGATTCTTTATCTTCGGGAACGGCGGGGTCGCCCTCAAAAACAGAAACAAAACACCGCTCCGGCGATATTTTCATTTCTTTTGTTATAAACTCCCATGCCCATTTTATCGCGTCTTCTTTGAAGTAATCGCCAAAACTGAAATTGCCGAGCATTTCAAAAAAAGTTAAATGCGATTCGTCGCCTACCGAATCAATATCGGAAGTTCTGAAACATTTTTGAATTGATGTTGCGCGCCGCGCGCCAAAATTCTTTATCGGGTCTTTTTCGCCGGTGTAATATGGTTTGAACTGCTGCATTCCGGCGGTGGTGAAGAGCACGGTCGGGTCGTTTTCCGGAATTAAAGAAGCCGAAGGAATTATCGTATGCCCTTTCGACTGAAAAAAATCCAGATATTTTTTCCGCAATTCATTTGCCGTCATTATTCCATATTATCAAACAATGACTCCTCCGCCAAGCATGGCGCCGGATTTATCGTAGAATACCGCGCTTTGCCCGGGCGTAATCGCTCGTTGTGGATTATCAAAAACAACATTTATGCTATAAAAACGATCGTTGGGATAGGATAAGTTGCCGTTAATTTTAATAAGACAAGATTGCAGCGGTTGGCGATAGCGGATGCGCGCCAGACATTTTAACGGAAACTTTGGCGCGGTCCCGTAAATCCAATTGATATTTTTCACAACCAATTCTTTCGAAAACAATTTTTCACTCTCGCCTTCGGCGACCCACAGCGTATTGGAATCAATGTCTTTTGCCGCGACAAAATAAATTTTTCCCTGTTCGCCGGGCAAACTGCCTTTGATGCCGATCCCCTTTCTTTGTCCGATGGTATAAAAAATCACTCCGTCGTGAGTGCCGATAATTCTGCCATCCATGGTTTTTATTGGTCCGGGATTTTTTCCGAGTTTTTCTTTCAAAAATCCGGCAACATCAATTTCACCGACAAAACATACGCCTTGGGAATCCGGTTTTTCGGCTGTTGGCAATTGATATTTTTTCGCTAACGCACGCACCTGCGGTTTAATGTAATCCCCTATCGGGAACAAGCAATGCTTCAATTGTTCTTGTGTCAGCGTCCACAAAAAATAACTTTGATCCTTGTTCAAGTCCTTGGCAATTTTCAATTTACAATTTACAATTTTCAATGAATTTTCAATGTTTAAATGTTTAAATTTTTTAATTTTGGATTTGTTTGGGATTTGAGATTTAGAATTTAGGATTTCCCGACAAAGTCGGGTGTAGTGACCGGTGGCGATATAATCGGCGCCGAGCGCCAGCGCTTTTTTTAAAAATAAACCGAATTTTATTTCTTTGTTGCACATTACATCCGGATTCGGCGTATCGCCGGTGGCGTATCCGGATATCATATAATCAACGACCCGCTTTTTATATTCCTCTTCAAAATCAAAAACATAGAATGGGACATTCAAAGCGCCGGCCGCTCTTCGGGCGTCCGTCGCATCCTGTTCGGCGCAATCGGTCAATGACCAGCCCTTCATATAAATCCCGACCATATCATATTCTGGATTTTTTGACAGTAACAAAGCGGCCACGGAAGAATCCACTCCCCCGCTCATCGCCACAAAGACCTTTTTTCTTTCGTTTTTAGCCATCTGCTTACGGTTATATTATATAACGGGACAAAAATAAAGCCCCCGCTTGGCGGGGGTGAATATTTGTTTTAAATTATATCTCACACTTTCCGGCAGTACATGCCAGTTCATGTGCGCCTTTTTCATCGTATGATTCATACGCCAAAATTTGCGAATAATCAATTTCAGGAAATTCTTCCACTTTTTGCCTGTATTCTTTTTCGGTAATTTCCTCGTAAGGCGCTTGAGGATAAATACTATCGTCGCGAGGAAGAAAAGCAAGGCCGCCAATAATGTCCCAATTGTCCCAAACCCAATTACCTACCTTCAACCATTCATCGTTATTGATATAAATTGTTATTGAAGGATTGTGTTCGGTATAGTTGACCTTAACCTTTTTCCAATATTCAAGTTGCTCAAGAGCATTCAGATCATGTCGAGTGATGGCATTTTCTGGAGATTTTATTGGAAATTCCAAAACATAATTGGTTGCCTGACCGTCCGGCTGGCCATATTTGGGATGATAAGGCACCTTTTGATCTCTCAACATCTTAAATAACGGATCGGCCGTGTCAATTTCAACGCGTCTGATATAAAACTTTGCATAACGCGGATGCATGCCCGACGAAGCGTTAACCAACTGCGAAACGGTGCCTGACGGTTTAACGCAAGTTGTGCAAGTGGAAGCGTTAATGTTAAAACGCTCGGCAAAAATCCTATTAACCCGGATAACTTCTTCTTTTAATTTCTGCAAAACCGCTTCATCGCGAACAATCGGTGAATCCCATTGTCCGGTTATGGATACGCCCAAAAGTCGTTCTTCTTCGGCATTTCTTTTCCAGTCCGGAGATAAAAATGGGAAATTGGTTAAAGTAGCTTGATAAGTCCCGAGCAAAGCTCCATAGAAAATCTTTTCCATCAGATCTTTAAAACTATCTGACGCTCTGGCAATCAACTCGGTAACATTACAAAATCCCTTCGAACGCAAAACAATTTCACCGCAAGGATTTGTGCCGCTTTTTTCAAAGTAAGTACCGAAAGTTAGCAAGCGCCGATGCGGCAATTGAAATTTTAATCCTCCCCTATTAAAGATGCCTCGCTCGCCGGATCCGCTATTCATCAAAGAAACCCATTCTTCGAGAAATTCCGGTAAATTGGGTTTTTCATTGTAGGCAACCGAATTATTGGCCATTTGCCGTTCGGGGTGTTGCTCAAAAAATCGGCCGACTTTAGCCAACCGCATATCCATATCGTCTAAATCGGACAATGAAAGTTCGGCGCTGCGCCTAACACCTCCCATAATGACCGCGTCGCCAATTTTGCACATAATATCATGCACATCAATGGGTTTAAGCCGACGACCCTGCCTGTTTAAAACTTTTGCGCGCGCAAATTTTAACAAACCTTTCAATGGTTCGGGACCAGAAGCCCAGCCGCCCATGGTGTTCAGGCGCGCTCCATGAGGACGAATCTCGGAAAAATTAAAAACTATCTCTCCCCCACTCATCCAAGTTTCGATTCCTAAATTCAAAGCCTCGGCCCAACCCTCTTTGCTGTCGGGTATCTTAAAAATCGGAAGAATTAAACCTTTTTGTTTTTCAACTTTGGGTAATTCCTGGATAAAATTCTCTTCTACAGAAAAACTGATTCCGGCGCCACACATTAGCACATATAGTTGTTCACCGAAATCTCTAATTCTTTCAATTGCTTGATAAGCGCAATTATAAGCGGCGACATTGGTAGCGCGCGCCGCTTTGCCCGCGCTCCATATTAGGCGCATTGACGGCATTACCTTTTGAGATAAAATGACCTGTCTTGCCCGTGCATATTCTTCGGAAGTCAAACAATCGCCAAGATTTTCGAACATAAAATCCATATAGCGATTAACTGTCTCAATCCAGGTTTCTCGGCGATTTTGATCCGAAATCCACCGAGAGTAATGGCCAAAGTAGATAAATTCCTCATAAGGCCCTTGAAAATATTTACTGCTCTCATCGGCAATTTTTTTCGTTTCCACAGGCACTTCTTTTTTCGAAGATCGAATTTTTGCCCGTTCATGCCGATAAACAATGTATGCTTTAGCGGTTTTTGGATAATCGCCAAGGATAAGTTTTTCTTCAACGATATCCTGGACGTCTTCAATCGTGGGAACGCCGCCGCTCCGATAAATTCTTTTCAACTCCGCAAATACTTTGTCAGAAACAAATTCGGCATCGGCAAAAGTCAATGCTTTTTTATCAATACCAATCGTTTCAATACCGACTGCCTGCATGGCTTTCCAAATAGCCTTAGTAATTTTACTTTGATCGAATGATACTATTCGACCATCTCTTTTTCTAACTTGAGACAATCCATTTTCTTCCATCGTTCTTTCCTCCTCCATTCTATTTTTATTTTGTCGTTTATTTTTTAAAGATCCAAAAATAAAAGCTGTAAAAACATAACACCTGCTCTTGATTTTTGTCAAAAATTATGTAAAATAACAGACGATGATCAACTACAATGAATTAAAGCCCGGCGTTGCTTTTATTTTGGATGGCGAGCCGTATGAAGTGCTGGAATTCAGTTTTTTGCGAATGCAGCAGCGAAAACCGGTGGCGCAAACCAAAATCAGGAACATCATCACCGGCAAAATATTAAGCCGGAATTTTCAGCACACCGACAGTTTTGAAGAGGCGAAAATCGAGTCAAAAAAAGTTAAATTTTTATATTCGCATCGCGATAAATTTATTTTTTGCGAAATTCAAAATCCTTCGGCGCGCTTTGAACTGCCAGCCGATATCATTGGCGACAGGTCGAAATTTTTTAAAACAAATTCGGAAGTTGAGGTATTTAGTTTTAAGGAGAAAATAATCAACATCAAACTGCCGATAAAAATGGAATTCAGGGTTGTGGAAGCGCCGCCGGCAATTCGCGGCAACACGGCGCAGGGTGGCTCCAAAACCGTTACTCTGGAAACCGGCGCGCAAATCCAGGCCCCATTGTTTATCAACGAGGGCGACATCGTCCGCGTCAACACCCAAACCGGCGAATATGACGAACGGATAGAAAAAGGAAAATAAAAAATGTCATTTTTCTTGCGATAGCAAATAAAACGACATATTTTATTTGTTTATTTCTTAGATACGTTTTCCAAGATTTTTTTGAGTTCCGAAAGATTGACGGTTTTGCGGGGTTTTTTGTCCGGTTCGGTGATTTGTCTTGAACGCATCGGCTCGCGGCCGCGCGCCGGTTCTTTCCTGCTTTCCGCAAAACATTCTTTGCAATAAACCGGGCGGTTTGGATCCGGCTTGAAAGGCACTTTGATGTCTTTCTTGCATTTGACGCAGACGGCGTCAAACATCGCGACGGATGACGGTTCCGTCGTTTTGAATTCCGTTTTTGATTCCGCCGGCGATTCTTCACTGCTATTGGTGGCTTCAACAATCATTTTTTCAACATCATCTCTGGGCGTGCCGTAGATTTTTCTGGAATGTTCAATCACTTCGTCGGCGCAGGAAGTATTCGGTTTCGGTATCGGCGGCAAAGTCATGGCCGAAAACGGCCTCGAAGGAACCCCGTCAATCATCAGCCGCAAATAAACATTGTAATTCGGCAAATTAAGCAGGTCCTCGGCCACGATGTTCGGGCCGAATTGTTTTTCTTCCAAAAACGCGACATCTTCCCCGCCGGTTCTGAAAGCGACAAAGGTGCCGACATTGCCGAAAACCGCGTCTTTAACTTTGGTATTTTGGTCGTGGACCAATTGCCCGATGTATTGATTGGTGATGACAAGATTCAGGCGGTATTTTCTCGCTTCCGACAATATGGTGGCGAAACTGTCGGTGACAAAATTCTGGAACTCGTCGACATAAAGATAGAAATCCTTGCGGTCGTCTTCGGGAATGTCAACGCGGGTCATCGCCGCCAGCTGAATTTTGGTTATCAGCATGCCGCCCAGCAATTTGGAATTATCCTCGCCGATCCGCCCCTTGGACAAATTCATTATAATAATTTTATTGTCATCCATCGCTTTTCTGAAGTCGAAGGAAGAATTTGGCTGGCCGATGATATTTCTGATGACCGCGGCCGAACTGAATTGGCCGATTTTATTTTGAATGGCCGCCGTCGCTTCCTGTTCGTATTTTTGCTGGTATTTGGCGTATTCCTGGGTCCAAAAGGCCTTGATAATGGGATCTTCAAGACGGTCCACAACCGATTTTCTGAATATTTTGTCGGAGAACATCCGATTGATGCCCAGAAGCGTCGATCCGGGAATTTCCAGCAAAGCCAGCACCGTGTTGTTTAAAATATATTCCATTCGCGCCGACCAGACATCCGGCCAGATTTTTTTGAAAACGCCCATCAAGCCGGAGGCCACCAAATGCCTTGCTTCCTGATCCACCTTCTCAATGGCGTTGAAAGCGATGGGAAACGCCATATCGGCGGGGTTGAAATAGATGACATCTTTGATGCGTTCTTTGGGGATGTAATTCAGCAAGCTCTCCGCCATGTCGCCGTGCGGGTCGATAAATCCCACGCCATGGCCGGCCATGATATCGGAGACCAGCATATTCATTAAAAGCGTGGTTTTGCCGGTGCCGGTCTGGCCGATAATATACATATGGCGCCGGCGATCGTCGGTTTTGATGCCAAACTTTTTTCGCTGATTGCGAAAATTCGTTTCGGCAAAAAATGTTATTTCATTATTGGTCATATAGGTCGTATAGGACTTATATTGGTAATGAAATTGGCGGTTCGGCCGTTTTGGCCCCGACGCGCCGCATAGTCGGCGTTTCCACCACCAGAATCGGATAATGATAAATTGTCGCCAGTTCTTCAATATTCAAAATAAAATCCTTTTTATTTTTGGACATCTTGCGATTGATATATCTGTCCACAAAAGCCAATTTTCTTAAAAATTCCCGCCGGGTTTTTATGAAGGGAACGATTCTCGGCTGATCGGCCGTAGTGCCCGCTCTGCCGTTGCCCTTAAAACCGTTGAGATTCACCGTATTGAACTGCTTGAAGGCGCCCATAACGGCTGATATATTGGCCTTGTTGAAAGAATCCTTTTTGGCGATATAGGCGAAACGAATGCAGGTCTTAAACGCCAGTTTGGAAATTTTATTGTCTATGGCTTCAACCACTACTTTATCGGTGGACGACAGCGAAGCCGATGATTTTGACTCTTCTTTTTTGGCTTCTCCCCATTCGGGATAAACCGCAACAGCCATAAATAAATTGACTAAAAACTCGCCAAGACCGCTGAATAATTCCGCCAATAAACCTTTTTTAACCTCAACTTTTTTACCCGACAGCTTGTTGATAATTTCCGCTCCTTTGGCTCTCCATTTTTTGTCGTATTCTTTGTCTACCGGCTGGATGAGATATTGGATGAAAATATTTTCTTCCGGCTTAAGCCCAGACATGATTTCAAGAAAGGCCGAAATGGGATCCAGTCGCCTTTCTTTCTGCCTTTCGTCAAAGGACAAATAGGTTCTGACGGGATAGCATTCGTCTTTTTCCAAAATAAATTCCACACCGCCGATATCATAGGTTTTGGACGGAATTTTTTTTACCAAATTACCGGCATAATCGATGACCTCGCCGATTTCCGCTTCCGGATATTGGGAATGAATCTGGGCTTCCACAAGGCCTTTGAATTGTTCCGGCGTTCTTATGAAAAAATAAACCGCGCCGTCAATGCCGGCAATTTCCAAACTGAACCATTCCTGCACCTTGCCCTTCCAATATTTGTCCAGAAATTTAACGCTGGTGGCGATGCCGTGCAATCCGGAAAAAATCAATTCCATCGCTTTGGGGGTTTTTTCGATGGTTCTGGGGATTCTAACCTCCAAAAGAATCCATCGGATTTTTTTTATGGCTTCTTCTTTAAGATATTTGACCCAAAGTTCGATAAAAAGCGCGATTAAAAACGGCGGCAGCCACAGCCACCAAAAGCCCATAAACATTTTTAACATTGTAAAAAAGATGGCCATTTATTGCAGAGTAAAGCGCTCGTTTTCTTTTTTGAAAAATTTTTTATTTTGAAGATTGAGAAGTATCGTATTTTCTTTTACCAACCGTTTGGCTTTAATAGTTTCAATCAGTTCATTCTTGGTCATCCCCATTTTAGCATTTTTTAACGCGGACACCAAAACATCCCGCACCGTTCCCGGTTCATAACCCCAATCGGCCAAGGCGTATGTTCCCCTCCCGATTAAAACGAATCGTGAATCCTTAATCAATTCATTATGAACCGTTTGGGAATGCGCTTTCCGATCCCAAAAACCGACCTGATTAATTAATGAAGCCACCTGCGTGAAATGAAGCGGTTTTTTCTCTTTTTTGAAAATTAAATAGGCCTTGTCTTTTACTCCCCTCGGTGAAATTTCCGGCGAACTGATAGCCCCCCATTCGCCAAAAGGATTTTGAGAGATTGATCGGCACAATTCGATATGAGAGTCCAAAATTTTGTCGTTCATTCCGTTATTCAGAGAAAGCGCGTTTTTTAACAAAACATCTCGCGATATCGGAAATTTTTTCTCGATTATTATTTTTTCCAGCGCGTTTACCAAATTGATCGCCTCTTTGTAAGAAGCGTTGCTTAGCGCCCAGGACGCGCGCCATTTCGGGGTTTCTTTAAAATACTGAAATTTTTCTCCTCCCAGCGCCAATAAAAAATTAATCAGATTGTCCGAATTTTTTTCTTTCAAACAAAGCAATTCGGCCAGTTCTTTTAGAAGGACATCTTCTTTTCTGACGCCGCCATAATCGGTCAAATGTTTTTCGGCAACGGCAAAAGCCGGCCTTAACAACTCCAAGGCGTTTTTATGCGACAATTGTTTTAATCCAAACGCTTCTATTTGTCTTACCCTTTCTCTGGTAACTCTTAAATTTTGGCCTATTGCCTCCAGGGTGTTTCGAGAAATGGAACGAAGCCCAAAGCGTTTCTCAATAACTTCGCGCGTTCTTGGGTTAAGATTTTTTAATATTTCTTCCGTGGCTTCTTTTAAATTTTGTTCCCTCATGGTTTTGGTATAATAAACTAATACTATAAGAATGTCAACTCTTGCGCTTTAAAAACCAACTGGCCAATAATGGCGAAGCGATAAATATGGAAGAATAGGTCCCGAAAAAAATACCGACCAACAAAGTGAGAATGAAATATTGTAAGCTTTCTCCGCCAAAAATATACAAAGCCAGCAAAGTGAGCAATACGGTTAAAGATGTATTGACCGAGCGCACTATTGTCTGGTTGACGCTTTTATTTACCAATGCCGTGAATTCCAATGAAGAATGCAGTTTCAAATTTTCACGGACTCTATCGAAAACAACGATGGTGTCGTGCACCGAAAATCCTAAAATAACAAGAAGCGCAACGATAAAATTAGTGCCTATTTCAACGCCGTAAAAATGCCCAAGATACGCAAAAAGGCCTATCGGGATTATCAAATCATGAAATAGCGCCGCCAAGGTAACCGCTCCATATCTCCATGACCCCAATGGTTGAGAAACATTTCTGAAAGCCCAAGCGATGTAAAGCGAAATGCCTAACAGCACCAAAATAATGGCTTTAATGGAATTTTGTTTTAATTCCGCTCCAATGGTCGGTCCAATGGAAGAAAATCGCCTCTCTTCCGCGCCATTGGCGGCCAATATGCGCATAATCGCTTGATGCGTATTCTCATCCGTTTCTCTAAAACGCAAACTAATATTATTTTGGCCAACGGGCGAAACTCTCAAATCGTTTAGATTCAATAAAATTAAAGATTCTGTTATTTGTTTAATTTCCGGCCGCTTACCGTCCGGATAGGCAATTTCCAACATCGCGCCACCCTTAAAATCAATGCCAAACTTCAATCCCCACATTAAGACAGCAAGAACGCTGGCAAAAATAAGAATGATGGAAATTATATAGTAAATTTTTCTTTTGCCGATGATATTCATATTATTTGACGCCCATTAGTCGCGGATATTTGATTAAAAAGTTTATGGGAAAAAGCTTCAAAAATGACCGAGTCGTAACGATGGCGGAAAACATA
>DMPO01000011.1 GCA_003455995.1 Candidatus Azambacteria bacterium
ATCGGAAAGTTTGATATTGGTGCGCAGGGAGGGATTCGAACCCCCGTAGCCCGAAGGCGTCAGATTTACAGTCTGATGCAATTGACCGCTCTGCCACCTGCGCATAAAAACAAAATGATCCAAAGCCAGCGATCGGAATCGAACCGATGACCCCATCCTTACCATGGATGTGCTCTGCCGACTGAGCTACGCTGGCGTTATTTAACCTGCCGTTTTGTTCTCTGTCTTACAATTTTTTTCACCGGTTTGATGTCAAAAAACTTTTCGGCTTCTGGATTGGTTTTGAGCGTTAAATCTATTTTTATTGCCGGTTCCGATTCGGGAATCGATTCCGATATCGCTTCCGGCTTATTCGCTAAGTCCTCCCAAAATTTTTCCCTTTCTATTTTCTCTTCTTGTTTTTCTTCTTGAGAAACTTTGCCTATTAACTTAGTTAGCTGATTATCGACTTTCAGAAGCGCTATTCTTGTTTTGCGCAATAACTTCTGAGTTAGAGACAACGACTGCGCTTTAACTTTGTCTAAGGGCAATTTACTGGTCCAATCGGCAAATTTTGCCTTAAAACTAAAACCCTGGCCGTCTGTTTCGTCATTTTCATCGAATTCGGCCAAATGATTGGAAACAACATAGACAATGCCGCCTAAGGCCGCTATCAATGTTGAAATGGGAATTAAATCAAACATATTTTAATTTAATATCGTTAATTTTTAAATTTCAAACCGGCAAAATTTGCCGACTTGGATATTTTCTCCAAACTTAGCGACACCGCTTTTTATAAGTTCATCAATTGTTTGGCTTGAATCTCTGACATATTGCTGCGCCAGCAATTCTTCAACGCCGGCAGGATTCATGGCGGCTATATGCATCGCCAATTCATGGCCAAGTTCTTGAAATTGTTCGGTGCGCGCCACAAAATCGGTTTCGCAAAAAAGTTCTACCAAAACCCCAATTTTATGATTAGCGTGGATATAGTGAAAAACGGAGCCGTCGTTGGTCTGGCGATCGGCTTTTTTTGCCGCCACCGTAGCGCCCCTGGCCTTTAGCAATCCCAAGGCGCGTTCCACTTCGCCTCCGGCTTCTTCCAACGCTTCGCGAATAGCGTCAATCGAAGCGCCAGTTATGGTCCTAATTTTTTTTAAGTCCTCAATTTTTGCCATTTGTTTCCGGTTCAACCGGTACCGCTATTTTAACATCCGTTAACGCTCTCTTTACCAGATCCAGAATAAAACTCACTGCGCTTATAGCGTTGTCATTGGCCGGAATCGGATAATTGAAAAGTGATGGATCGGAATTGGTATTGACAATGCCGATTACCGGAATATTTTTTTTGACCGCTTCTTTTACCGCAATTTTATCATAGTTGGCGGAACTTGCCCAAATAGCGTCCGGCAGACGATTCATGTCCGCAATGCCTCCCAAATCCTTCCTCAACTTTTTTATTTTCTCATCCAATTTTAACGCCTCATATTTTGTGTATTTTTCAAACTCGCCGGCGGCTTTTTGTTTTTCAAGATCTTTGAGATAATTGACACGTTTATTGATTGTAGAAAAATTTGTAAAAGTGCCGCCAAGCCAGCGCTCCGTCACGAACGGCATATTTAGATTTTCGGCGATTTTTCTTGTCAGTTCTTTGGCGGCGGGACTTGTCCCCACAAACAAAATAACGCCATTCTTTTTTCTTATATCGACAAGGAAATCTATCGCCGCCGTTAAGCATTGCTGGGATTGTTCCAAATCGATAACTTGAAAAGCGCTTCTGTTTGACCAGATATAACTTTTCATTTTGGGATGACCGCTCGATTTTGAGGCGCCCAGATGAATGCCGCTTAATGCCATGGCCTCCAAATTCGATTCTATGATATTTTCTTTTATACTCATAACTCTACGATGTTAACAAAATTGATTGAAATTGACAATAGGCATCAACAGTGATAATCTACCGCGTATTATGAAGAAAAAAATTCATCCAGAATGCTATCCCAACGCCAGCGTCAAATGCATCTGCGGCAATTCCTTTGAAGTTGGCTCCACCGCGCCGAAAATTAGCGTTGAAATCTGCTCAAAATGCCATCCTTTTTACACCGGGAAGGACAAGATAATAGACACGGCCGGGCGCGTTGAAAGATTTAAAAAACGGCTCGAAAAAGCGACCAAAAAAACAAAACCATTAAAGAAAGCCAGAAAATCATCGTCGAAATAAGGGCGGGAGCGGGCGGCGACGAAGCCGGTCTTTTTGCATCGGAACTTTGGCGGGCATACCGCCGTTTTGCCGAGCGCAACGGTTTAAAAACCGAAGTAATCGATTCGTCCCAATCGGAAATAGGAGGCGTCAAACATCTGGCGGCCGAAATTTCCGGATTTGATGTTTATGATTTATTTAAATACGAGTCGGGAGTGCATCGAGTCCAAAGAATCCCTAAAACAGAAAAAGGCGGGCGCATTCACACCTCAACCGCTTCAGTCGCTATTTTGAAAGAAGTGCCGGAAAAAGAAGTCGTTATTAATCCTCAAGATATTAAAACCGACACTTTCAGATCTTCAGGGCCCGGCGGCCAAAATGTCAACAAAGTGGAAACGGCTATCAGAATCACACACTTGCCGAGCGGCATTGTGGTTACTTCCCAAACTCAGCGCTCCCAAGCGCAAAATCGTGAGAGGGCGATGGCCATTTTAAGAGCCAAGCTGGCGGAAATTGAAAGAGAAAAAGCGCTGGGACAAATTACTTCGGAAAGAAAGGCGCAAATCGGGACCGGGGAAAGAGTGGAAAAAATCAGAACTTACAATTTCCCGCAGGACAGAATCACCGACCATCGCATCGGCAAATCCTGGCAACGTATTGAAAAAATCATGGACGGCAACCTCGAACCCATAATAGAAGCGCTGACAAAAAACTTAAAAAAACCAATATAAATTATTTTCCGACGCTTATGAAGCCATTTTGGCACGGTTCTCGCGTAGCGAGACAAAATGAGCTTCATCGGACAGCGAACTCGTCGCTGGCGAGTGAGCGCGCAAGGAAAATGATTTATATTGGTTTTTTACTTCTGACTTAAGATATTGATGTCGTTTTGGATTTTTGTCGCTTGCGCCATAACATTATTGGCATAAATTCTGGCTGTTAGAGATGTATTCCAACGACTGCCGGCAATATACATTTTCGCCGCTTTGACCTCCGACGCGTAGGTTTGTCTATCGGCGCCGGATTGCGCCAACATCAACCCGGAAGCGGTAAACGCGTCTTCTATATTCCACGGCGACGCCGGCCGATGACCGGTCAAGCTCGCCACCTTATCGGCATACAAAAGCCAAGTGGTGGGTATAAATTGCGCCGGACCCATCGCCCCTCCCCAACCATAGGCCGGTCTTTTGGAAACCGGCGTTGAGTCGGGGTTCAAGCCCAAAGAACTGGTTATTGCTTGAAAAGCGCCGAAATCTCGAGGATGCATATCGACTCGCCAAGTCCCCTTGCCGACATTGCCTCCCCAATCCGATTCAATTTTAACGATAGCCATAATAAAAGCCGCCCTGACTCCGGTTAACCGCGATGCCGGCAAAGCGTTTTTCAGCGCCTCCTCGAATGTCATTTTAAAACCCATGGCCAACTCATATGGTTGGTTTCTGATTTTATCCAAGTCCTCTCGCGCTTTAACCAAAAGTTGTTGATATGTTTTTTCTTGTCCTTTTGTTTGATCTAGAAGTTTTTGTCTTTGTTTTTTTGAACTTTCCAATTCGCTTCTCTGGCGCACCTGAACGCGTTTAAGTTGTTCCTGTTCGGCTTTGTCTGATTCCAAATCCTCTTTTTCTTGAATAAGTTTTTCTTTCAGCGTTTTAATGGCCGCCAGCGTTTCTTGAATCTGGCTTTGGACATTGCTTATATAATTTAAATCGCTGAAAAAATCCGAAAATTTGTTATTTTTAAGCAAAAATTCCAACAAAGACCCCGAGTCGCTTCTGGCGGCCTGTCTTAAATATTTTGCCAGAATTTCATTTTGTCTCGCAATCTCTTTTTCTTTTAAAGCAATGCTATTTTCTTTTTGTTTTATAGCCGAAGAAAGTTGAGCGATAGTCAAATTAGTAGCGTCAATTTCTGCCTGCGCTTGCTTGATTTGCAGTTCAAAAATTGATATTTGGTTCGCCAAGCTTTGTGCTTCCTTGCTTTTTTCTTGAATCTGCTGGTTATATTGGTCTATGGATGCTTCCAGCTGTCTTATTTTATCGCTTCGCGCATCGGCAAAAACCGCTTGCGGCATAAAAGCGACAAACGCCAAAAAACATAGGGAAATCAGAAAAAATCCTGATTTTTTCATTATGATATATGGGTTTATTCGGTTGCCTCTGTTTTTTCTTCCGAGCGTTCTTTAACTTTTTCTTCGGTTTCAACGGCCACCTCTTCAACTTTTTCTTCCACCTGTCCAGACAATGTCTCCATTTCCGCTTCCGATCTCGGAGGCGCGACGGCCGCCACCGAAGTTTCTTGATTTTCAAGAATTTCAACGCCCTTGGGCAACTTAATATCTCCTACCAATATATTATCATCAAATGTCCTGATTTGGGAAATGTTCACTTCAATTTGGTGCGGCAAATCGGTCGGCAGAGCCCTGACTTCCAATCCCTGCATGGCTTTAACCAATGTGCCTCCCAAATCGGAAACCGCCGGAGCGTCACCGATAAAAACCAGCGGAATATTGGCGGTTATTTTTTCGTCCATTCGAACCTCATAAAAATCCACATGAGTGATCACATCGGTCATGGTATCGCGGCTGACATCGTGAACCAAAACATTTTTCCAGCCAGAGGCTGGTCCGCCTTTGGCGGAAACCTTTTCTTCATTTACAAATAATTTTATCAGGGTGGTTTCGCCGGCAGTTTTGAAAAGCTTGGAAAATTCTTTTTGATTCAATTCTATGGGAGTAGTACCGTCATTTCCGCCATAAACAACCGCGGGAATAACCCCCTCTCTCCTCAAGGACTTCACCGCTTTCCCCAATATTTCCCTCTTTTTGCTTTTTATTTCCAAAATCGTCATGTCTGCCAAATATAACCAAACTTCCGCAAAAAGTCAACCTATATTTTATTTATACTGCCGAAGATTTTTAATTTCTGTTCGATGACTTTTTTCATCGTTTCGATGGAGGGCGTTAAAATTTTATACGGCGTGGTTTCTTGGGGCATATCGCCAAGGGTCTTTCTCAATGATTCCGTAAAAGCGACTCTGATTTCCGTATTGATATGAACCATGGAAATGCCCGCTTCAATGGCGTTTTTAAATTCTTGCTCGCCAAGGCCGGAACCGCCATGCAAAACCAGATAAACATTTTCCCACACCGCTTTTTTAATATCGCCTATTCTGGAAATATCAATCGATTCCGCGCTTTTGATGACAATGCCGTGGATATTGCCCACCGCCGGCGCCAGCATATCGACTCCGGTTTCTTTGGCGAATCGCGCCGCTTCTTCCGGCTTGGTTAAATCCTCCGGTTTTATTTCCACAACTTCCTGAATTTTTGATTCCCCTCTCACATAGCCCAATTCGCCTTCAACAATAATGTCCGGATTTTTTGATTTGGCGTATTCGACGCTTTGTTTGGTCATTTTGATATTTTCTTCAAACGACAAAGCGGAAAAATCAGCCAAAATAGCGTCATAGCCGGCGTCAACCGCCGCCTTTATCGTTTCAAAACTTTTGTGATGATCGGCGTTTAAAAATATGGGAATGGAAAATTCTTCCCGAAAGGCCTTAACCAAATAGACCGCTTCTTTCAGGCCGAGATGTTTGCTCTCGCCTTCGGAAGTGCCAACAAAAATGGGCGTTTTTAATTCGGCGGCGGATTCGACAATTGCCCGCAACGCTTCATTTTCGGAAAAATTAAAATGCCCCATCGCCCACTTTTCGGAAACTGTTTTTTTTAAGTAGTCCTTTATCATTCTAAAATTTTTGGTTCGTAATCGGGCGGCGTTTTTTTTAAATACTCTTCAATTTGTTCTCGCGTCAATAAACCGGCTTGCGCCCCTACCTGCTGGACTACCGACATCGGATTTACCGGCGCCCATTTCAGAGCGTCTTTTATGCTCAACCCTAAAGCCAAAGCGGCGACAAAAGTCGACGCAAAGGCGTCGCCGGCGCCGGTGCGTTCTAGCGGCGGCTTGGGATCCGGATACGGCCGCATGAACAGCGCTTCGGCGCCATCGTAGGAATAGGCGCCGTTGACGCCGTCGGTAATGACAACTATTTTGGGGCCCAAAACCGCCGTCATCTTTAAAAGTTTTGCGATATCATGTTCTTCGGTCGCCAAAATTCTCCGCGCTTCTTCTTTATTGCAAAAAAAGATGTCTGTTCTTTTGTATATTCCCGCCAGCGTCTCTTTTCCGAATTTCATCTGAAAAGTGCCCGGCTGAAAAGCCAGTTTTATTTCCGGATGCAACTGCAAATATTTTAAAATTTCGTTATGAAAAGACAGGGAACTCTCTCCAAGTGAAGAAAGATAAATCCATTTCGGTTCGCCAATATCGGCAAGTTTGTATTGATATTGCTCGTGTTTTACCAAAATCGTCCTGTCGTCTCCAAACCATAAAACAAAATGCTGATTCGTTTTATTGCCATTATCAACGGCGATAAATTCAGTGCCGACATTTTCTTTTTTCAAAATTTCAATGCAATCCGTTCCCTCGCGGTCATTGCCGATATCTGCCATTAAGGCGCTTTTTAATCCCAAGCGGGACGCCGCCACCGCGGCGTTGGCGGCGTTGCCGACGGCCGGCACATAATATTTTTCTTCATACGGAATTTTGTCGGCAAAATTCAGACAAAGTTTCGGTTTTTCGCCGTCGCCATCGCGCATAATTTGCGCCTCTTTAAGACGGATAAAAGTATCAACGGTAATATCGCCTATCCCCAAAACATCATATTTTTGTTTTCCAAACAAACTCATTTTTTTCTTTTTATAGCGTTAATAATCGCCGCTTTAATGTCTTTAACGCCCATGCCAAGCGCCTCAATGAGTTCGCTGGCTTCGCCTGACTCTCCAAAGCGGTCATGAACGCCGATAAATTCTTGCGGCGCCGGAAAATTTTGCGCCAGCATTTCGGCAACGGCCGAACCCAATCCTCCGGCAATCTGGTGTTCCTCAACGCTGACAATGGCGCCGGTCTTTTTGACTGAATTCAGAATCGTTTCCGCGTCCAGCGGTTTAACCGTGTGGCAATTTATCACTTCCGCTTCAATTCCTTCTTTTGATAATTCTTCGGCGGCCATAAGCGCATTATGCAAAAGCGCGCCGCAACCGATTACCGTCACGTCTGCCGCTCGCCCTGAGCTTATAGAAGGGTCCCTGAAAATAACCGCCTTGCCGATTTCAAACGGCGTTTCTTTCGTCGTAAATACCGGTGTTTTTTCACGGCCGAAACGAAGATAGGTCGGGCCGCCGCCGAAGGCGGCGGCCAAAGTGGCCTTTTGCGCTTCAAGCGCGTCGCAGGGAACAATCACCGTCATATTCGGCTGAACGCGCATTAGCGCGATATCTTCCAACGCCTGATGAGTCGCTCCGTCAGGCCCAACGGAAACGCCGGCGTGTCCGCCGCAGATTTTTACCGGCAATCTGCTTAAACTGACTAAGGTTCTTATCTGTTCGTTATTCCGTCCCGGGCTGAAGGCGGCATAGGAAGCGATGAATGGAATTTTTCCGTAATTCGCCAGTCCCGAAGCGACAGCAGCTAAATTTTGTTCGGCAACGCCGATTTCTATGTAGCGATCGGGAAATTTTTCTTTGAACCAATGGCATCGAGTTGATTCGGCGAGGTCGGCGCAAAGAACGACGATTTTTTCGTCTTTTGCACCGGCCTCAACCAATCCCTTGCCAAAGCCGTCGCGCGTCGGCGTCATTTCCGCTTTTGACAAATCTTCAATTAAATAAATATTTTTGTTTATCACAGATTTATTAACTAATATAATAGTGCATACTAAGATTTTTTATTAAATTATATGTATTGTGTATGAAATTTAAATTTTGATAAATCTTTGTGATTGGATTAAACTCCTTTGTTTTATAATAAAAAATTAAATCTTGCGTTAAATCTTCCAACAAATTGATAGAAAAAACCGCATTCCTAGTTTCATCAATGGGCGATAAATTCACCGAAGATTTGAAAGAACCGTCTTTTTGTTCAAAACTTTTCAATAATTTAAAACACTCCTTAACTTTATTCACCAAGCTCTTTAATTCATTATATTTTAACTCGGTTTTTGAATAAAGAAAGTCTACACAGTAAATTATTTTAGATAAATCTTCAGTTGTATTCTTGTTAGAGATAAAACTCAATAAATACACAAGCCACAAATTTATATTTTGAGGCGCCTTATTTAAATTATCCAAAATAAAACATACTTTAAAGAAACTATCTAAATCGTTCGGAATGATTTTAATAATTTTTTGTTCGTCTATAATTTGTTGCAACAAGAAAGATAATTTTTCTTTATTAATTCCAATAGGGTCGTGCTGAAAATTGAGAATATAATTTTTTACATCAATCATTTCAATAACGGACTTTAAGGTGGGGTCAGATTCCAATATTTTTATAAATTTATTCCTCGGTATTCTGTAGGCATCTTTTCTCCAAGCATCTACAAACCCTATCTTTCCATTTTTTAAAACCCATTCTGGATTAAAAAATGCAAAAGAATGGTTATTTTTTAAAATATATAAAATTTTCCTATCTTGATGCGGTTCTCTTTTCCCAGTTTTTTTATTCTTTTTGGCAATTTTAGAAATGGCAAAATCAAAATATTTCAAATCAATTTTATCGGCATATTGGAACTCAATATCAAAATCTTTATCATCAATCATTGCATGATAGTCCGGTTCTCTAGTCACTCCTCCCTTTCTTAAAAACCATAAAAAAGCATCACCACTAGATTTAGACACTTTGATTTTTTGCTTTGGATACAATGTCGACAGCTTAGATTTCAACCATACGAGTATTTCCAATTCTGCGATGGCTTTTTTCTTCATATCTTTTCTATATTCAAGATATGTTCTTGATTTTATATCGCTAGATTGCGCGTAAATTGTTTTTGCGTCCATATTATTTTTGATAGGTCACTTCTCTTTTTACTTTATTAAATAGATCGTCATTAATATTAGATTCTATTAACGGCAAAAATGATTTATTAATTTCATAAATTATTGAATTTCGTTTTTCTTGAATTGCCGCTCTTGCAGTTGTCCCCATCCCACCAAATGGATCTAAAACTGTTTCCGTTATATAAGAATAAGCCTTTATAAGTTTACTCGGCAATTCAATAGGAAATGGAGCCAAATGTTCCCTTGTCCCGCTTTTATAGGGTTTCATTAACCAAACATCGGAATTTTTTAACGACAACCAAAAATCTTTACTTATTTTTGAAGCTTCTTTGGTTTCTTTCGAGAGATGATCATATTTTGAACCATTTCCATTAGGTTTTTCAAATTCCAAAATTTGTTCGTGCATATTATTTATTAAAATTCCTCCTGGGTATGGATAAGTGCCAAAATGCGCACGAACACCATTAGTTTTGTGCCAAATGATTTCTCTTTTAAAAATAAATCCTAAATCCTCGCACATATCTATTGTATGACCAACAATATTCAGGGTTTTAAAAACATCTTTACCGTTTGATTTTAGGGGCAAATTCATTATATTGATAAACAATCTTCTGCCGGGTTGTAAAACCCTTAAACATTCACTCCAAACTTTTTTTATTTCATCTTTCCATTGTTCATAATCATTAATATTACCTATGTCTTTCCCGGAAAAATCATCGCTGTATGTTTTAGCATTAAAATATGGCGGCGAAGTAACAATGAGATGAACGCTATTATTAGAGATTCCTTTCATTTCGCGGCTATCGCCAATAATAATTTTTGTTGAAAGTTTTATATCTATAAAATTTTCAACATGATCGTTATGGAGAATTGATGTTGGTTTATTCATGTTCTGATTTTATCTTACCTCTCAAGGTTCTTAATTCATTCAAAAATTTCTTGCTCTCTTCAGATTTCGGCGAAACGCCATGCCATTTATAGTCAAATTCCATTTCCGGAATCCCCTTCCCAGGAATTGTATGGGCAATGATCACCGTGGGTTTTTCGTAAATCGCCTTGGCTTCCTCAATCGCATCGATAAATTCTTCTACATTGTGGCCGTCAACTTCCAAAACATGCCAGTTAAACGTTTCATATTTGGCGCGTAACGGTTCCAACGGCATCACGGTTTCGGTAAATCCGCTGATTTGAATATTGTTGCGGTCGATAATGCCCGTCAAATTACTCAATTTACTGCTTCCCGCAAACATCGCCGATTCCCACAAATTTCCCGACTGATGTTCGGCATCCGACATGGCGCAATAGATTCTGAATTTTTTTCCGTCCATCCGCGCGCCATAGGCGATGCCCGCCGCCTCTCCCAATCCGGAACCGAGCGGCCCCGATGTTGTTTCAACTCCGGGCAATGAACTTCTTTCCGGATGACCTTGTAGCCGCGAACCAAATTTTCTTAGCGTATTCAATTCTTCAACCGGAAAATATCCGGAATGTGCCATCGCCGCGTACCGCGCCGGACAAATATGGCCATTAGATAAAATCAGACGGTCGCGTTCCGGCCAGTCGGGATTTTTGGGGTCATGATTTAAGATGTGAAAATAAAAGGCGGTAAAAATATCGGCCATTCCCAAAGATCCGGCGGTATGGCCGGAACCGGCCGCCACCAACATTTCAATGATTGACTGGCGAATAAAATTCGCCGTCAATTCCAATTCTTTTACTTTGTCGTCATGAATATAATCGGACATGTTTTAATTCTTGAATGGCCGCGCGAATGTCCGGTGATTTTAAAATTCCGGAACCGATAACGAAAACATCCGCGCCGGCCTTTTTTAACTCTACGATATTCGCCAATCCAACGCCGCCATCTACCTCAATTTTAACATTCGGGAAATTCTGGCGCAATGATTTTATTTTGTCCAAGACCTCGGGAATAAATTCCTGTCCGCCTCTCCCCGGATGGACTCCCAAAAACACCGCCATATCGACGGCGTCAAGCCACGGCTCAATCATTACATTCGCCGTCTCGGGGTTTAACGCCAAGCCGATTTCAATGTTTTTTTCGCGGCAAACATCCAAAAATTCATCCATATTTTCCACCGCTTCTATGTGCGCGATAATTCTTTTCGGACCGAGCCGCGCCCATTCGCCGATGGTTTTCTCCGGCCTATCAAGCATTAAATGGAATTCGACACTTGCTTTTTCAGTAAAATATTTTAAATCGGTCAACTCTACATTGGTTTTAGTCGAGACGAATTTACCGTCGGTAATGTCAATTTGAACCCAATTATCAAACTCGCTTAAAAACGGTTGAAGTTTTTCAAACTTTAATTTCAATTCCTCAAAATCGTTTGTCGAATCCTCGTCGGATGTAATTAAAGCGGGAATAATTTGATTTGTATTCATACAATTAACGCATGTTATTTATCCTTATTTTAAGCCATTTTTTCAGCTATTGACAAATTCTGTGGATTTGCTATACTTATGGTGCAAGCTGGTACAGGCGGTGGATGGCTACAAGTCAGTGCTGGACCAACCCCATAGCACTGCCACCTAAATGTGTTTCCCCAAAAAGGGAGCTTGCGCGGCACCTGGAGAGTGGGTCTCTGGGTGTTTTTTTACCCTCACGCATAATGACACCTTTTATACTTCTTTCCTTAATATTTCTCGAACTACAACTCGGTCGTCCCAAAGAAAACGTTTTCCGCCGATGACGATTGATTGTTCAGAACCTTTCCCCGTTATTAATACTACATCATTTTTACTTGCCAAAGAAAGCGCTTTTTTAATTCCTTCGCGCCGATCTTCAATTACAAATAAATTTTGTTCACGAATTTTTCCAAATTTTTCCGCCGCGCTGGCGATATCCTCGCAAATTTCTCTCGGATCGTCTTCATATGGATCCACATTGGAAATAACGACAAAATCGGCCTTTTGGCCCGCGATCTCGCCCAGCGCGGGTCTTTTGGCTTTATCCCTTCCGCCACCTTCGGAGCCAAGAAGCAGAATTACCTTGGGCTCATGTCCCTTCGCCTCAACGGCGGGCAATATCGGCACGGGGACGGTCAAATCCCGCGCCGTATCCAATATCGCGGTCATCCCCTCTCTCTCATGGGCGTAATCGACAAAAACCAAAAAATTCTGGCTTTCATCGATTTTTTCCATTCTGCCGGGAATGTTTTTTAAATTTTGCAATCCTTTCTTTATGGTCTCCGGCATAATCCCAAATTCCAAACCGATAACTATCGCCGGCAGAGCGTTGTAGACATTAAAATTGCCCAGAATATTTATTGCGTATCGATCCGCGCCGACAAAAAATTCCAAACCCGCTGGCGTATTTTTAATGGCATGCGCCTTGAAATCGACGCCATCGGACAACCCGAATGTTAACTTTTTGTCGGCGCGAAAACTCAAAAAATAATCCTTGTGCGGGTCATCGCCATTGGCAATAATAATTTTTGATATTTTTTTACTACCGATGATTTTCTCGGCACCTTCAAACAAGGCCAAAAACATTTTTCCTTTGGCGATTTTATATTTCTCAAAACTGCCCCCATGAGATTGAAGGTGTTCCGGATACAAGTTCGTAAAAACCGCGATATCATAAAAAATCCCGCTATGCCGCCATTGTTTTATGCCCTCCGATGTCGTTTCCACAACGCAATGCGTGCAGCCTGCGTTAAGCATTTTTTTTAAAATCCCCTGCAGAATAAATCTTCCTGGCATGGTCATGTGATATTTATTGGGCGTCTCCGCATCTCCGATCCGGATATTGGCGGTGCCGACCAACCCCGTTTTATGACCTCCCGCGCTCAAAACCGACCAAATAAAATTTGCGGCGGAGGTCTTGCCTTTGGTGCCGGTTATCCCGATAACAATCATTTTCTTCGATGGGCAACCGTAGTAGACGGCCGCCGAAACGGCCATGCAAAAATGATAAAAAGAAATAATTTGCTTCGGTATTAATGTTCTTATTTGCGATTTGATGCCCATTTTCTTAAATTATACAGCCGATACCATATCGGCTTTAATATTAAATCATGAGAATCCTGATGTGCCATCACTTGTCCGCCAAAACTCTTTTTGAATTCCGTTATCCCTTTATAGGATTCATAATTATCGCCGGAACTGACGCCTCCGAAATTATAAAATTTACAGCCGCGATTTTTGGCCTCAATAATCCCCCGCCAATGCAACAGGCGCGACGCTCTTAATTGTTTGAACGCATCGTCGAACCCGCCAAAAATAGAGTAAGCCGTTTCTCCAAAAATCAACAGGAGATGCGTCGCGAAAAATTTATTGTCGTATTTTGCCAGCGTTAAAAAAGCGTTTTTGTTTTTTTCGCAATCGGCAAAAATATTTCGGTAATAACTTTTCGGATGGAGAGAAAAATTATTTCGCTTGGCGGTTTTGGAAAGCAGTCCGTAAAAATCTTCAAAATATTCGCATAGCCCGCTATCGACAATTTTGACCGTCACACCTTTATTTTCCGCCAATCGAATGTCATAACGGCCCTTTTGAGACATGTCGTTAAGTAATTCGCTTTCCGGTTTGTTAATACCCAAAACCCATTCGTATTTCGGTTGGAAATAAACGGAACGATAACCGTATGAAGGAACTCTTGTAAAATGCTCATCTAAAATTTTTTCATCGCCAAAAAAATCAAATCTAACAAAAATCGCGTTTTCCGCTTTGGCAATTTCGACTAATTTATCGTGAAATGTTTTTAAAAATTCCGCTCGCCATTCGTAATCCCGCTTTGCGGAACGAAGAAGAGGCGCGTGCGGAATGTAAATTATATTTTGGCCGAACGGCAACAGATATTTGATAAATTGAAAAAAACCGACCGCTTCTGAATTATTCAGTATCGCGAATCTCCCGACCTTCCGACCCATTGCTTCCTGCCATTCGCCATAAAACCACGCTTGCGTAAATGACGCGTTTTTATCAATCGATAACGGATTATAGTCGTTGCTATTCGTGATTTCTCTTATTTCAATCATTGTGATTATAATACGCGAATTTCGGCTCAAAAACAAATCAAAAACCCCGCAACCGCGGGGTTTTTGATTTTAGAATTAATACCGATTCTCTCGTCTCGGTCTTTCTTCCATTGGTCGCGCTTCATTCACTGTGAGCGCGCGGCCATCCAGCTCTTTGCCATTAAACATTTCGATTGCCTTTTGAGCTTCTTCATCCGTGGACATCTCCACGAAGCCGAATCCCTTTGATCTGCCGGACATTTTATCTTTTATGATAATAGCCGAATCAACGGAACCTGCGGCGGAAAAAGTATCTTTCAAGGTATCCTCTGTCATGTTGTACGACAAATTGCCTACATATAACTTTTTAGCCATTTGTTTTCTTTGCTTTTTTAATTCGTAAGACGACCTCTCTTTAAGTTCGTCCTACGTTTTTTAACGCAAGAACCGCAACTTATGCGAGAAAACTTACTATCGCCAGTGTACACTATGTCTAATGAAAAGTCAACAAAAAAACAATCCCGCTTAGGATGTCGCCGGCTCTTCTTCGCTTTGCGCCTCGGAATGATCCTCGGCGCCCGCCTCTGTCTTTTCGGTCATTTCACTTTCGCAGCAGTTCTCTTTTTCATCCGCTTCCCTGCCGCAAGATACGCATTTGTATGCCATTTTTTTATTTTCAATTACTTGCAATTATACACAGCGGCTTACGACTATTACCACTGTTTTGAGTGTAGCAAATTTATTCCAATTTGTCAACATTTGCAAACTAACCTGTTTTGTGTTAAAATAGACACCGGTGAATAAAAGTGTGGTATTTTAACAATTTTGACTAAGAAAGGAGAGGGTATGAAAATGGCGGAAAAAACAATTTTAATAGCGGATGACGATATGGGTATGCGGGAATTGCTCGCATATTTAATCAAAAAAATTTTGCCTGATATAAGTATCATTCAGGCGAGAAACGGCAAGGAAGCGGCGGATAAGTTGGAGGAATTCTCCCAAGCTGATTCCCTGCCAGATACCGTTTTGACCGACTTCGATATGCCCGTGATGAACGGGTTGGAATTGTTAAAATTTATCCGGAATCATTCCGACCCGCGAATCAAAAATCTGCGGGTAGTTATGCTGACAGGAAGCGCAACTCGGCGCCTGCAAATAGCGACAGAGGAGTTAAACTGTCGATTGCTTGAGAAACCGATGCGCCTTGAAGACCTGCGGGCGATTATATCGTCCGAGTTGACCAAAAAATAACCAGATATCGCCCCGCCAGGTTTTCGGACCGCGCGGGGCTTTTTTATTTTCAAAAAACCATTACGGAGAGGGCGGGAGTCTCAACCTACGGTTGATGACCCGCTGGGTCAGAACCCATTACGGAAAGGGCGAGATTCGAACTCGCGGTGCCATTTCTGGCACACAGTCTTTCCAGGACTGCCGTTTAAACCACTCACGCACCTTTCCAAATTTTTTAAATTTTTAATCCCCTCAACGCCGCGATTCTTTCCTCCACCGGCGGATGAGTCATAAATAATTTTACCATCCAATTGGCTTTTTGCTTTCCTTTGAATGGGTCTTCAAAATACAAATGGGCGGTGGCGTTGTTGGCGGTTTTTAAGGGAGTCGGATCGGCGGAAATTTTCATCAAGGCGCTGGCCAAACCGTCGGGATAGCGCGTCAACAGCGCGCCGGTGGCATCGGCCAGAAATTCCCTTTTGCGCGACACGCTCAATTGTATTAAAGTGGCTGCCAAGGGCGCCAACAACGCCACCGCGACGCCGACGGCGAAAAGAACGGCATTGCCGCGGGAATCGTTGTTATCGCGATTGCCGCCGCCAAACCAAGTCCAGCGCATAAACATATTGGATAACATAGCGACAAAGCCCGCCAAAACCACTATCACCGTCATAACCAAAATATCTTTATTGCCGATGTGCGATAATTCATGGGCCAAAACGCCCTCCAGTTCCGACCTGTCCAATCTTTCCAACAGGCCGCGCGTAACAGCGATAACGGCATGCTCGGCGTTTCTTCCGGCGGCGAAAGCGTTTGGCTGTTGCTCATTGATCAAATAAATTCTCGGTTTTGGCAAGCCGGCGGCGATGGCCAAATTTTCAACGATTCTATACAACTCCGGATTTTGATCAAATGGCGTCTCCTTGGCTCTCGCCATGGTTAAAGCGATTTTATCCGAAAACCAATAGGCCGAAATATTCATCGCCAGCGACAGAAAAATCGCCAAAAAAAGTATTTCCGGCGCGCCCAGTAGATTGGCAAAAAACCAGCCCAAAAAAATTATAAACACCAAAAACCCCGTCATTAGAATCCAGGTTTTTCTGACATTGGCCGACTGATTGGCGTAAAGCGTCGGCATAAATTTTAAAACTTAACTTTGACCGGTTCTCTTTCTCCGGCTTCGTTCAATTCGAAAAATTCTTGTTTCTTGTAATTGAAAACTCCCGCGATTAAATTTGCCGGAAATGAATCAACCAGAATATTGAAATCCCTGACATTGGAATTAAAAAATCTTCTGGCCGCTTGGATTTTATTTTCGGTATCCGCCAATTCTCTCTGCAATTCCAAAAAATTAACATTGGCTTTTAATTCCGGATAATTTTCGGAAACCGCGAAAAGGGTTTTCAAAGTACCGCTCAAGATATTTTCCTGCTCCGCCTTTTCCTTGGCGCTGGTTACCCCCATAGCTCGGGTTCGCGCTTCCGTAACTTTTTCGAACACCTGACTTTCGTGGGTCATATAGCCCTTGACGGTTTCAATTAAATTGGGGATTAAATCGTATCTTCGCTTTAACTGGACATCAATATCCGACCACGCCTCTTTGATTCTGGTATTAAATACGACAAAGCGATTGTAGGCAAACACAATCCAAAGAACTAAGACCGCGATAACTCCCAACACTATATATAAAGTAGTCATATTTTTGTTATGTTAATTTTCTTCCATTATACCACGGCGTCCTCTAATTTCAAGGAGAACAACTTGGAGGCGCCGTCATCGCCCATAGTAACGCCATAAAGAACATTGGCAGTTTCCATTGTCGATCGATTGTGCGTAATCAGCACAAATTGAGTTTTTTCCGCCAGGTTTTTCAATACCTTGGCAAAACGCACCGCGTTATCTTCATCCAGTGCCGCATCAACTTCATCCAATACCAAAAACGGCGGTTGACTGGCGGAAACAATGGCAAACAACAATGCGATGGAAACCAGCGACCTTTCTCCCCCGGAAAGCGCGTTAAGATCGCGAATTCTTTTTTTGGGCATATTGATATTTATGGCAACCCCGGATTCTTTTTCTTCCGCCGTTTCGATTGCCAGTTTAGCGGAACCGCCACCAAACATCGATTTGAAATAGCGATCAAATTCTTCGTTTATTTTAATAAGCCCGACTTCAAAATCGCCGCCGATTCTTTCCGCTAAATCCCCAATCAGATTTTTCAGCGACCCGACTGCGCGCTCCAAATCGGAAAATTCCTTTGTTAAAAATTCGTGGCGCCTATTAGTTTCTTCATATTCGCGCAACGTTTCCTCGTCAATATTGCCTATTTCGGAAATTTCACGCCTTAATTTTATTATTTTATTTTCCAGATCGTTACTAAAATCTGCTATAGCAAAATTTGGTAACATTGTGTCGCAAAACTCTTCATAGTTTTTGTTAGAACCCCACATTTCCGATTTCAGATCCGCTTCTTTAAGATTTATTTTTTCTTCTTCCAATTCGACGGAGCGCGCCGCTTCCTGGATCGACATATAAGCGCGGCGCGCGACTTCCATTTCTTTTTGGAGATCCGAATATTGATTGCGCCACTCGATTTCTTCGGATCGAATTTTCTGCAAAATATTTTTAGCGTCTTCGATTTGCTTTTCGACCGCAAAAAGCTTTCGCTTCAAATCAAACGCGTCCCGTTCATGCGGATTATCGGTTTTTTCTTCTAAGTCCGCCAGGTTGACGAGCGCCAGAATTTTGGCAATATTGCCTTTTTCAAAATAATCCCTGATTGTTTTGATTTCATCCGCAAGACCTTTAAGCGATTCTCGGATAGAGCCCGTTTCGGATAGCGCCAAAGCGGCATCAAGGCGCTTGGCCCAATATTTTATTTTGATCGCCAGCACCGCTTCCAGTGTTTTGGCATTGCCGATATTATTGTTTCTGGCCGATTCGATTAAGCCCTCCGCGCGGCCGAGTTCCCTTGTTATTTTCTGCCGCTCGGTATTCAGCGCGTCCAAACTTTCTTCCATTTTGGCGCTTTCCGCGCCCGTTTGCGAAAATTTTGCGATTCGGTCTTCAAAAATTTTTTCGCTTGCCTCAAAATTATTTTTCGCCATTAAAATTTTTTCTCGAAATTCTTCGCGAACTGATTGATTGGCATTTTTCTCGGCTAAAATTGATTTTATTTTTATTCCGAAAAATTTATTTTCACATTCGTTCAAATCGCCAACCAATGATTCTCTTTTTTGGAATTTTTCCGCCTGTCGCTTTAAAGATCGCAAATGAGGGCTGATTTCATTGATTAAATTGGCGGTTTGATCCAAATTGGCGCCGGTTTCAAGCAATTTTGTTTCCGCTTCGGTTTTTTTCAATTGAAACTCCCGAAGGCCCAGCGCCTCTTCCAAAATCCCCCGCCTTTCCTTGGGGAGCGCTTTTAGAATCTCATCGGCAGAACCTTGATTGACAATGGAATGCCCGCGCAAGCCCAATTTTGACCGCGCCAAGAGCTCGACAATATCCTTCAGGCGTACTTGGCTGTTATTTAGATAATATTCATTGTCGCCGTCGCGATAAATTTTGCGACCGATGACCACCTCATCGAAATCAACGGGGAAAAAACCGTCTCCGTTGTCAAAATGCAAACTGACGCTGGCCTTGCCCTGCGACGGTTTAATCGCCGAGCCGGCCCAAATTAAATCGGCGCCCGATTTTGAGCGCAGATTCTTCAGCCCCTGTTCTCCCAAAACCCACCTGATGGCATCCACAACATTGGATTTGCCGGAACCATTCGGTCCGACAACAGCGCTAATAGTTGTCGGAAATTCCAAAGTCGTTTTATTGGCAAACGATTTGAAACCGGATATTTCTAATTTCTTGAGCCGCATCCCGATATTTTAACACAAAATTACCAGTTTTTTAATTTCAAGGCATTGTCGGCCGCCCGTTGTTGGGCTTCATTTTTGGAAGAGCCCTCCCCTTGGGCGACCAATTCCTTGCCCAGATAAACGCCCACCTTAAAATTCTTGTCGTGATCCGGTCCGCTTTCAGACAGCACTTCATAATTTGGAGTAATGCCGACCCGTTCCTGCGCCGCCTCTTGAAACAAACTTTTATGATCGCGCCATAATTTTTTATCGATAATATCTTTCAATTCCGGAATCAGATTATGAATAATAAATTTTTCCGAAGCGCCATAACTCTGATCGAGATAAAGGGCGCCGATAAACGCCTCAAAAGTATTCGCCAGAATATATTGGCGGCCGCGGCCCAATTCCTTGGATTCGCCTTTTGACAGATACAAAAAATCGTTAAATCCCAGGCGGTCGGCGATTTGGGAAAGCATTTGGGAATTCACCAGGGCGGCGCGAAGATTGGTCATTTCGCCCTCGGCTAAAGCCGGATAATTTTTATAAAGATAATCGGTAACCGCTAATTCCAAAACCGCATCGCCCAGATATTCCAGCCGCTCGTTGTGCCCCAACTCAAACGCCGGATTTTCATTCAAATATGAACGGTGAACAAACGCCTGTTTCAGCAGGTTTTCATCTTTAAATTTTATTTCTAAATTTTCTTTTAGTTTCTTAAAATCTTTATCCATCTTTTTGGAAACTCTAATCTCTAATATCTAAACTCTAAATAATTTTCAAAATTCTAAATTCAAATTTTTAATTTTGGTCATTTGGATTTGTTTAGGATTTAGAAATTAGGATTTAGAGCTTACCCTTGCGGGGGCTTCCTTCTTCCTTGCCCGGTTCGCCTATCGCCCGATAAATCGTTCCTAAAACTCCGTTGACGAATTTTCCCGATGTCTCGCCGCCGAAACTTTTTGCCAATTCAATGGCTTCGTTGATCGCCACTTTCGGCGGCACTTCTTCGCGTTTGCCGAACAAGAGTTCGCAAATCCCGATCCGCAAAACATTCCTGTCCACCAGATTGATCTGCTCCAGCGGCCATTCGGGCGCCGTTTCAACGATAATGGCGTCAATCTTTTCCTTATTTTCCAAAACCCCGTTTATTAAATCCCTCGCGAATTGATCGTCTTCAAGCCCGGGGCCGAATTCTTCGATATTGCGCTCTAAAATTTCACTAATTTGCGAATTCTCGCGATTATTAAAATCCCATTCGTAAAGCGTTTGTATCGCGATTGACCGAGATAAATGTCTGTTTGCCATATTTTAACAACTTTTTTAAAGTATATCTAAAATAATTAATATCACATATCCCCCCAAAAATCAAAAAATGGAGGGTAGACATCTATAAATTTGTTCCTCCAATTTCCTAGCATTCCCCCACCCCAATAACCCCAAATATGAATTCAATATCTCTGGCGTGGGAGATTCTATAATCCTCCTCATCATTCTTCTTTTGGTGGAGGTTCTCAATACTCTGTGGTGTAGAAAATTAACCCAACCCAAGAAATCAACTCCGGAATACAGGGTTTTGATTGAAACCTTGTTTGGATGCAATTGGAGTTTAAGATTTTCAAAAAGGAATTTACTTATTGGAAAAATTAAATTTTCAAGTTCTTTTTTATTGTCAGATAAAATAACAAAATCATCGGCGTATCGTATATAATATTTAACTTTTAATTTATGCTTAACAAACTGGTCAAATTCATTCATATAGATATTAACGAATAGCTGGGAGGTTAAATTACCTAAGGGCAGACCAACTTCTGGTTTTGATTCAAAGCTTCCAACGATTTCTTTTAATAGCCAAATTATGCCTTTATCGGGAATATATAATTCTAAAATATCCAATAATATTTTATGGTCAATGTTGGCGAAGAATTTTTGGATGTCGCATTTTAGAACATAGCAGGTTTGGGTGTTGTTACTGCTTGCTTTGTATCCAAATAAGTGGAATCTGTTTAACGCTTTACGTGTTCCTTTTCCCAACCGACAAGAATACGAATCTGATATAAAAGTTTTATCAAAAAATGGATATAATATTCTGTATATTGCGTGGTGTAAAAGCCGATCTCTCACATTGGCTTTATGTATGTTTCTGGGTTTGGGGTCGGAGATGTTGAACGCGTGATAGCCGCCGTGGCGGTATGTCTCGCTGGCAAGATCTTGATGAAGCGTGATAATATTATCCATCAGACACAACGAGAATTCTTGAACATCTTTTTTGTTTCTTTTCCCTCTGATAAACTCTTTCCAGGCTTCCAATAAATTATCAATGCTGATAATATATTCCAAATTATGGCTCAATTGAATTTTCATAATAATTCTTCTACCCCCCCCCCCCCAACAGGTTTTTATACCGCTGATTGAGAAAATAAAAGCCCTCTATCTTATTTGGTTTCAATATTACCAAACAATACCAAAAACGCACAGACACTCTCTTGGTCAAAAAATCGATAATATTTTCACGGAGATTATAGAAACGCTCGCAATCGCCAGTTTTCTCGCGCGGGAAGAAAAATTGCCATATGTCCGTTTGGCAATAAGAAAAACGGATACGCTCAAGATTTTTTTAATGATACTTTGGGAAACAAAATCCATCGATAATAAAAAATATATAACATTATCGGTCAAGGTGGATGAAATTGGTAAAATGCTCGGCGGTTGGAATGGACAGCTTCAAAAACAAAACTCTCCCGTAAGATAGGGAGAGAAATGAAGCAATTTGCGAGGACGGACAAAAACGAAGCGGTTGTTGTCATTCCAGAAATTGTCAGAGTTACCGTTGTTGCCGTTCAACCACAGATCATCGTCATCATGTTCAACCTTGAAAATGTTGAGGTTGCCATCCGAGTCGGAAATATACAGAGCGTCACCTATGCCACTGCCCATTGAATAACTCTCCAGGCTGTATTGTATTCGGCATATTGAATGCCCTAGCGCTCTATACCAAGTATTTTCATTTTTTGTGAAGTTTCTACGTACACCGCTCTATCTCAAACCGTAATCGGAGATATTCTCGATGTATGGATACTGGTTTCGGTAGCGGGAAACCTTGATCGCCCGCGTATTCACCTACTGCCGTTTTTATTATATCAGAAATAAAAAACCCGCGCATTTCTGCGCGGGGGTTAAGGGCTAAGTTTCCAAGGGTCCAAGAGACCCAAAGTTGCAAAGTTCAAAGGACTACTTGCGAGGACGGACAAAAACGAAGCGGCTGCGGTCATGCCAGAAAGCGTCAGAGTCACCGTCGTTGCCGTACAACCACAGATCATCGTCACCACGTTCAACCTCGAAAATGCCGAGGTAGCCATCCGAGTCGGAAATAGGTTCCATCGCTATTCTAAGCCACTCGCCACTCGGTTGATCCTTATACTGCAGGCGCAGTTGGGGACCGACTTCGTTGGGACAAAGTTCAAGACCAAGACTGATGGCTCGTTCGTAGATATCTTTTCGCCTGGCTCCTTCTTTGAAGCCGAGCTCCGCGACAGAGACATTTGCGAGGTCAACTTCTGTTTCGGTATCGCTCGCCGTAAAGGCGGGCTCGCCGAGGATGCCGCTTCCCCAAGTGCCGATTTTGCATCCGCTCTGCTGGAGAGCCTTGCGAAAATCGTCGGCAGTTTTGAGACCGGTGCCGAGTTTGATGGTTTTCCAGATGGGAAAGGTTTTCTCGATTGCCTTAACCACCGTCTCATCAGACAAGAATCTGCGAACGCCTTTCATCCCGCCGAGTTTGTTCACAATTGCCTCAACCTGCCCTAAATTCAGTTCTCTGTATTTCATGATATTCTCCTTCTCCGACTTCTAGTCGGAAAGCTTCCCTCTGCCCGAGGTTATGGGGCCGCATAATTGCGGGATTTTAATATATTGAAAGAACTTATGTTTATAAGTAAAGTATAGCATATAACAATGGCGTTTGTCAAGCTTTTGGGCGATATGTGCTAGAATATGGCTCAAATGAGCCACTGTTTACCCAAATATAGGCGCTCAACACCTATATTTGATTGTTTTTTATTTTTTGACGGATATTTTCGACGAAGATGTTGAAGAAATAAAGATTGTGGAAAGTCAGGAGGCGCATCGCGGTTATTTCTTTCGCTTTCCAAAGATGAGCGATGTAATGGCGCTTGTAATTTTGACAGACGGAACATTCGCATTTTGAATCTAAGGGTTTTTTGTCTTTCAAAAAAATCGATTTACTTAAATTCAATTTACCCCCACTGACAAACGCAATCCCCCGCCTTGCGTAATGCGTCGGGACCGTGCAATCAAACAGGTCGATTCCGCTTTTGATAATATTTTCCATATCGTCAAGTCGTCCGATGCCTAACATGTGGCGCGGTTTTTCTTCGTCAAGATGCGGAATGATCCATGACAAAATTTTAGTCATGTCTTTTTTTGTTTCTCCCAAATCCCCGCCGATGCCAAAGCCGTCAAAACCGAGCGAATTGATATATTTCGCGCTTTCACTTCTCAAATCCTGAAACTTTGAACCCTGAACGATACCAAAAAGCGCTTGGTTGCTTTTTTTGTTGTCAACACAAATCTTGGCCCAATCGTGAGTTCGTTTGATCGCTTTTTGGACATATTCATACGACGAAAACGGCGGCGTGCATTCGTCAAACGCGAAAATAATATCGGCTCCAAGCGCTTCCTGAATTTTTATTGATTCTTTGGGGCCGATAAATAATTCTTCTCCGGTTATCGGGGACTTGAAATATGCGCCTTGCGATGTAATTCGGACTTTTTTCGGTTGGGCGGTTTTATCTATAACTAATCCTTCGCCTTTCTTGCCGGGGAAAAATCCCAAGACCTTACCGACACCCAAATCATAGCCGAACCCCAAACTGAAGATCTGAAATCCGCCGGAATCCGTCATCAACGGCCGATTCCAATTCATAAATTCATGAATTCCGCCGGAATTCTTAACAATTTTTTCCCCCGGCTTCAAATGCAAATGAAATGTGTTGGCGATAAGCATCTGGCATTTCGCCGCTTCCGCCTCCTCGCTGGTTAGCGTTTTGACGACCGCCTGCGTCGCCACCGGAACCAATGCCGGCGTTTCCACCAGTCCATGCGGCGTTTTCAATACTCCGAGCCGCGCGTTGCTCTTTTTTGATTTTTTAAGAATATTAAATTCCATAACAAGCGCTTCTATCTGGCGGGTAACGGAATTGGTTTTTCAAATGGCTGCGGCCCAAAGGTCGCCGTTTGTGTCTCGCATACTCGTCCTTTATCATGTCTCGCCCATTTAGTGGAATAGTAACCAGCAGAAAATTCATCCAAAGTAGACATTGCAAATTCGCCGCAAAGTTCATATGTGGAAGAATTATCAATTTCCGCGCCTTGATCGATTATTGAATACTCATAATCCTGTTTGGTTTCAGGATCTCCGATTCTTGAAACGCAATAGGCATACCGCGCATTACTTCCTAATTCATTCAAATCTTTGGGCAGGCGCACATTGTCATATGCAAAAGAATTAATACATGAAGATAATTCTTGTAAAGCGCCTGTTCGCTGAAGATCAAGATTTCTAATACGCGCCTCCTTAGGCGTGCCCCCCACGACAAAACCAAAAATAATGGCCAGAATTACCAATATACTCGCCATGCTTCCAATTGCCCAAAACAAACCCGAAGAAATATCTTTTTTATATTGAATTTTTTTTCTTTCAAAAAAGTAAAAACTAAAAACTATGCCTGCTATGGCTAAAAGCGTCAGCGCTTTCAATAAAAATCTTGAACTGTATTCGCCTTGTAGAAAATTATACACTATGGTAATTAAGTCACCGATTATAACGCCGCCGGCAATTAACAAGACAATGTAAGTGAGAAATGTTGATAGTTTAGATGCTATTTTTTCTGGTAAATTCTTAAAACTTCTGAACCAGAACCAAGTCATCCAGAGATAAATTGGAAAACCAATAATCAATGATGCCATTGCATAACGCATTTCAGACGCATCAAAATTGTTTAAGTTGTAATTCCTATACATACCAGAAAGAACATCGGGAAAATGTTTATTGATTACTTGAAAATACAAAATACCCGTTGCAGTCGCAATAACCCCAAGTAAAATAAAAGACAAAAAATTAATTACAATTTCCACCGCGCTATTTCTAATTTCTTGTTTGTTTAATTCTTCCATATTTTTTTATTAATAATATATTTTTAAGTGGAAAGCTCAAAAGTTTTTTATTGAGAAAGCCATCCGCCATCGACATAGATAGTGGTGCCGGTTATATAACTGGCTTCCTCCGACGCCAGAAAAATCACAGCGGCGGAAACCTCTTCCGGTTTGCCGATTCTTTTTAGTGGGATTCTTTCTGTATACTTCTTTAACTCTTCTGTTTCAGCTCCAGATTGGAGCATAGGGGCGTCAATCGCTCCCGGAGCAATAGCGTTCACATTTATGCCCAAAGACGCTAATTCAATAGCTAATGTTTCGGTCATCCCTATTATCCCGCCCTTGGAAGCGGTGTAATGAGCGCCCCATTCAATCCCTACACCAACCTGCCCTGAAGCAATTGAAGAAATATTAATAATTCGCCCCCAATTATTTTTGGCCATTTCTTTTGCGGCGCGCTGGGCGCATAAAAATTCTCCCTTGAGATTTATATTTATCGTTTTGTCCCAGTCCTCTTCCGTTATTTCTAAGGCCGGTTTTGGAGCAAAAATTCCCGCATTGTTCACCAAAATGTCCAAACGGCCGAATTGTTTGATGACCGCGTCAAAGACGGCATCCACATCGGCTTTGCTGGAAACATCCATCTTAAAAGCCGCCGCCTCTCCTCCCGCGGTTTTTATTTCATCAACCACCAATTGGCATTCTTCTTGGCTGATATCGGTTACCGCCACTTTCGCGCCCTGACGCGCCAAAACCAAGGCATGGCTTTTACCCATCCCCCGTCTCGCTCCGGTCACCAAAGCGACTTTGCCCGTTAAATCAAACATAAAATTAAATTAATTTTAACTATATTGATTATAACTGGCAACGAGGAAAAAGAAAAGATAAAAAAACCACACCTCTACCCCTGTATCGATGTATTAATACATAGTAACAGATATGAAAAACTTTTTCGCAAAATAAAGCCGCGTTAACAACGCGGCAATTTTAACTTTGACAGAAAAAATTTTATTTTTTTCTAAATACTTTATTTTGGTTTTTTCCCATGTCAACTATGCGTCCTTTTTCGTAAGAATCACATTTTCCAAAGGGAACCGTCCCTCCAAAATAACCTCGGTCATCCAATGTCAAGCCGCATAACAGACCATACAGATACACTGCAAACTTACAATTAAGACAGCATTGGATTTTCGGTTTTGTTATACGATAATTAGGGACACGCAAATCATTTGCTATGGGCAAATGCTCATCGTAAGACACTACCTCTATCGTTTTGTCTTCTATTTCAAAAATACTTTTTCCCATTTTTTCCTCCTCTTTAATTGTTATGGAACTTTTTTTCGATTTCAGATATCCTAAACAATTTTACTAAATAAGTCAACAAAAACTTCCCGCCCTAATCTTGTATCGATGTATTAATACATAAATACAAGATAAATAAAAAGTTTTATTTCAAATATCACTTCAGCCAGTTTGCTCTGCCTTTCATGTCATTTTTTTGAGGAGGGACAAAACTAACCAATTTTCCTATAAATTTATCAAATTGTTTTTCGAGTTTTTTCAGTTCGTTTCGTTTTTCCAATTTCTTAATGAATAATTCATAGCTCCCTTCCGTTTTATCCATTGCCTCTTTTATTTTACCAACGGTTGCCGTGCTAACTTTTAGAGCGTCACTAATGTCGCGATAGTTATAATTCTTACTCAATAGAAAAGCGATCGCTAATCTTTTTGCCAGCATTATTTTTTCTGTTTTGGTCAAAAGTCCATTCAAAAAATTTCTGATATCGGAATCATTATCCAATCGCGCCAATAACCACCATAAAGTGGCTTGGATTTCATAATTGCTTTCTTTGCTTAATGGGTTCTTAGAAACTTGGCTCATAATTATCTCTGTATCGATGTATTAATACATGATAACAGAAATTGAAATGATTTTAATTTTATACTTTGTGTTACACTTTAAATCTTTTGAGGCGCAAAGAGTTGAGGACGACGGAGACCGAAGATAAAGCCATGGCGGCGCCGGCTAACATGGGGTTCAAAAGAACGCCCCAAATAGGGTATAAAACACCAGCCGCCACCGGAATTAAAATGGCATTGTAAATATATGCCCAAAAAAGATTTTGTTTGATGTTTCGCAAGGTGCTCCGGCTTAATTTTATCGCTTCGTAAATCCCCATCGGATCGCCGGAGATTAAAGTAATGTCGCTTGATTCAATGGCGATATCGGTGCCAGTGCCAATGGCAATGCCGACATCGGCTTGAGTAAGCGCCGGCGCATCATTGATGCCGTCGCCAACCATGGCGACCTTCTTGCCATTGGCTTGTAGCGTTTTAATTTTTTCCGATTTTTCATTAGGCAGAACTTTTGCCATTATATTTTTTATACCAACCTGATTGCCGATGGCTTCGGCCGTCCGCTCGTTGTCTCCGGTAAGCATCCACACTTCCAATCCCAAATTTTGCAATAATTTTATTGATTCTGCGGCGCTTTCTTTTAATGTATCGGCGACGGCGACGGCACCAAGCAATTCATTCGACGCTAAAATTATTACCGTCTTCCCTTCCCTTTCAATCTTCTGAATTTTATTTTCCCGTTCTTGGGAAATTTCTATATTTTTCTCAGCCAACAACGCCCTGTTGCCGAAAAAGAATTTCTTTGTTTCGCCATCGGCAATGATATCGCCTTCCAATCCTTTGCCAGATATAGCTTGAAAATTTTCAATTTTGAAAAGTTTAATTTTTCCGCTTTCGGCCGCGTCCCTTATAGCCCTATCAAGAGGATGAGAGGATGTTTTTCCCAAACTCGCCGCGTAAGAAACAATGGCTTTAGCTATGGGATGTTCTGATAATTTTTCAAGCGAAGCGGCCACATGCAAAATATCTTCGCCTATTTTTTCATTAAAAACCATAATATCGGTAACCGACGGTTCGCCCTTGGTTAGAGTTCCTGTTTTATCCAAAACAACGGTCGTTACCTTGCCCGCCAACTCCAGCGCTTCGGCATCTTTTATGATAATGCCGCGCTCCGCCGCTTTGCCCGTGCCGACCATAATCGAAGTCGGCGTCGCCAGCCCGAGCGCGCAAGGACAGGCCACCACCAAAACCGCCACCGCGTTAACTAACGCGAAACTTAAAGACGGAGCCGCGCCATAAATAAACCAAACAACGAACGAACCGACGGAAATCGCCAAAACAACCGGCACAAAATATCCGGTGATTTGGTCCGCCAGTTTTTGAATCGGCGCTTTTGACGATTGCGCTTCTTCAACCAATTTTATTATCCGCGCCAAAAATGTCTCTTTGCCCACTTTAGTCGCCTTGAATTTGAAAGCTCCCATTTTGTTGATGGTGGCGCCAATAACCGCGTCGCCCGCTTTTTTATCAACCGGCATTGACTCGCCGGTAACCATTGATTCATCAATCGCCGAAGCGCCCTCAATAATAACGCCGTCAACCGGAACTTTTTCGCCGGGCTTAACCAAAATAATATCGCCGACTTTCACATCTTCAATCGGCATTTCCATTTCCTTGCCGTTCTCGTGGATGACATGGGCCGTTTTCGCCTGTAATCTTAAAAGTTTTTTAATCGCTTCCGAGGCCGATCCTTTGGCCTTGGCTTCCAAGTATTTGCCCAAAAGAACCAATGTCGTGACAACAGCGGCAACATCAAAATAAACTTCAAACGGCAATCTGAAAATCGCAATAATAGCGCTATAAATAAACGCCGCGCCGGTGCCGAGCGCCACCAGCGTATCCATATTGGCCGTCAGATTTTTAAGGCCGAACCAGGCGCCCCGCCAAAATTGCCGGCCGACCCAAAATTCTATCGGCGCCGTTAAAACTAAAAGCGTTAAATAGCGCCACGACTCGGGAATAATCGCCGTAAAACTGAAAAGCATAACCAGAACGGACAAAACGGCGCCAATAATAAATTTCTTTTTCAAAAGCGCAATTTCCGCTTCTTTCAGCATTTTATGATGGTCGTGCTCTCCCGCTGTCACAATTAATTTATATCCGGTTTTAGCCACCGCGACCTCCATCAATTCCGGAGTAGCCGGTTCTTCGTATTCTATGGCCGCTTTTTCCGACACCGAATTCACCGATACGTTTTTAACGCCCGGAACTTTTTTCAATGCCTGTTCAATCGTAATCGCGCAGGAGACGCAGTGCATTCCCTGAACTGAAAAATTTTCTTTTTTTACCATCATTTTTTTATTATACCACAAGCGTCAAACTCCGCAGCTGCCGCCGCCCTGATTTTGTTCGCGAGGCAAAGCGCTTTCAACTTTGGCGTATCCCGAACCGCTTGAATAATTGACGCCCAAAATTTCTTTGGCATCGGCATCTTGAAATTTTTTTCCTTTCGATTCAAGATATTTCGCTATCGTGGCGTATTGATCGGGAAACCAGAATAAATTTACTTGCAATGCCGTTTTATACATCTCGTCTTCGCCGATTCCCTGCGACGCCATCAATTCCAAAAGCCCGAGCATCGCCATACCGTGATTGCAATCGGGAAAGTATGTCGAATTGTTGCAACAAGGCCGATAAATATTCTTGCTCACTCTTTCAACCAGCGCCCGCTGTTCCGGCGTAAGAGTAATAAACAAGTGTTTGCCATAGTGTCCCATGGCATTCCCCTTCGCCAGTGTCCATCCGCCGGTGGAAGCGAATCCGCCGGCGCCACCATATTTCGGATCGGCCATCGGTCCTTTTTCAAGAATTTCATTTTTATTGCCCAGTCCCAACGCCCAAAGCAAATTCAATAGGATGCCGGAGTTTTCTTGATTGATTATCAGTTTACCGTTTTGCGAATCGTCGAGCAGTTTTTTATCTTCATCGTTTAATCCGCCGCGATTGGCATAGGCGGACTCAAATTGATCGCGATCAATTATCCCGGCGCTTGTCATTTGCGCGCCAAGATTGCCCCAAACAACCGGCAGTTCTACCGTTTGAGCAACAATCGGCGCGCTTACGCTACTATCCTTCGCGCTCGGAATAAGTTTTTGATTCGCGCTTGTCCAGCCATAAGCGATAATGACGGCTGAAAGTATTATGCTTGCGGGTATCAGATAATTTTTTTCCATTTTATTTTATACGAGAAAAATTATAATTCCTAAGATAATCATGGCGATACCGCTCCATAATTTTATATTGCCCCTTTCCGCTATTTGCCATTCCTGAACTTTATCAAGCGTTTTTTTGTCGCTGGCAATAAAAAGCATGATAACCAGCGGCAGAACAAAAAGAAAATTGTACAAAATCAAATAGCCCATGCCCTGCCAATAAGCGGCGGTATCGTGCAGCAATCCCAGCACCATCACATATGCCCCGCCACTGCATGGCAAAGCGCAAATGCCCACCAAGCCACCCAAAAGAAACGCGGCGGCCAGCGAACTTTTCTCCATCAACTCCCCCATCTTTTTGTGCGCGATTTGCGGCACGCCAATTTTTATCGGAAATTTCGGAAACGCGATATTGATCAGATTTATCGCCCCAAGAGCGATGAGAATAACGGCACCGGCTTTAGCCATAAAATACGGCACATCGAAAAGATGGAATGCCTGCAGAACGCCCATGCCGATCAAAACATACGCCAGAAAAATCCCGAAAATATACATCCCTCCGATTTTCAAGATGCCGGCGCGCAATTGCCCGACGCTGAAAAGAAAAGCAATGGTAACCAGCAGAATCGAAAAAGCGCACGGATGGACGCTGTTCACGATGGCCGAAGCGACTACCAATGGAAAAAGAAACTTTCCTCCGCCGGACAAATTCCAAAGCATCGGCGCGCTTTTCATCGAGCCGAAAAACAGCGCGACGGCGGCAAAAACAACCGCGATGCCGATTAACCAAAACAGTTTGTTTTTCATGGCGTTACGACGGCCTTAAATTGCAATGATATGGGCAATTTATCCGCGCCCGTAAAAATTATTATTTGTCTCTCAATGGGACCGACACCGGACGGACCATGAGCCGACGGATCGAAAATCGCTTTAACGGTTAGTGTTTCGCCCGGCTTCACTTCCAAGTTGGCTTTACGTCCGCCTCCGTGCCCCTGCATGCCGAACGGGCCAGCGGTTTTATCGCCCGTTTTCAACTCAGCTTCGGTGCACATGCAGGAAGTAAACACTTCGCCGACTAAAATGATATTGAAGTTTTTGTTTTCCAATAAAAATTCCTTAGCGACTTTTCCTTTGGACATGGATATGGTTCCGAAATCGTATGCCAATTCTTTGGCCGTCAGATCTTCATTCTTTTTAACTTCCGCCGCGGTTGACGGCGCGTCCTGTTTTTTACCATTGGTCAGCAACACTAGACCGGTAATGACCACGGCGATGATTCCCAATAATATTACAATTTGTTTAATTTGCTCTTTCATATTTTTGATAATTAGTTAATGACAAAAATCCCTCTACTCAAGGGAACTTGAAACGCAGACAAAAATCGCAGAAAAACGATTATATATCCGCGCTTTATATGGTGTTCGGACTATTTTCAAAAAGAGAAAGCCAAGAAATTTGCCTGCGCTTATTGATGCTACCTATTTCAAAAAATCGGCTTACAAAAACTTTACTTGTTTCTTTTGAATAAAAACTTTTGAAATAAAAAACAAAAGAAATAAAAACCGCCGCGGATAATAGCATTGAAAAAATCACCGTCAGAAAAGTTTCGGAAAAACTTCTAAGAAAATCCGCGTGAATTCCGATATAAGCCAATGCGTCAAATTGAGGGCAAACCATGCCGGCCGCCCGGGACGCGACGCAATCGCCATGTAGATCCATGGTTAATAAACCGATCACAGCGCCGCCTATAAGTCCGGCAACCAATAAAATTGTCAGAAGTGATTTCATAAGCAATTAAATGCTAACACAAACGCTATTTTCGGGCAATGAATTTACTGCGATAAATCGGCCGACGCTTTCTTTTTACTGAAAATATAAATATATAGAATTTCCAAAATCCCGATATTTTATTATATCAAATTTCCAAAAAACTATCTACTTATCCACACCCCTAAAATTTACGCATAAAACTATTGATTCTTGGAATCAATAGTGAGAATTTCAACTATCTTTTGGCGGGAAGAGTGGCCGATGATGATATTTACCGACGAAACCGGAACGCCGAACTGCTGCGCCAGCGCTTTCACAACCGCCGCGTTCGCCCTGCCTTTCATCGGCGGTTCTTTAACGCAAATCTCAAAATTGGTCTCGCTCAATTTTTTTATTTTTTCCTCCTTCGCATTCGGCTTCACCTTAACAAATATTTTCATGGATTTATCGTTTTTTGGATCTGTAGCGGTGGATTAAGTAACTGTAAAGCAAAATCAGAACGATCCAGTTGATGGTAAAAAATGGCTGGCTGGCCCACAGAACGCCGTCAAATGTGTATGAGGAAAATGGGAAAAGGAATGGCGTCGGAAAAAATGTATTATTATGGGTCGGAATATCCAATAAAATATGGAGTCCCCACGCCAGCATTTCCAGCATCGGTTTTTTCCGGATAAACCAAACGACAATAAACGCGGCGGCGAAAATAAAAATGCTGTGCGTGAAATTATAAAGCGTGTGGACATACGATGGCGAAGTGTCCCTGACTGGCGGTTCAAAAACGGTAAAATCAATTTTGCCCAAACCGAACTGAACCAATAAAATCGTAAACGGCAAAAAGAAAGCTAACACATCCGGGGCAACACCAAAAGCAAACGCTTTCCAAAAACTTTTTTTTGAATTGCCATAAAACCCCGCCCCGCCGTATAGTCCGTGGGAAAATACATCCATAATTTTTTTACTTGCTCAAAACCGTCACCGCCTCGGAGGCAATCTGGCCCATTTCGTCAGTCGTAATAACCGCGATTTTTACCGGTGATTTGTCCTTGTTAATAAACCTGTCCACGCTGATTGTTTGACTGTTTTTCGCATCATCCAAAATAATTCCCAGATTTTCAAGTTCGGCGCAAATTTTTGACCGCATAATCGCCGACCGCTCGCCAATGGTCCCGGAAAAAATCAGCGCATCGGCGCCATTAAGCGCGGCAAAATAGGCGCCGATATATTTTTTGATTTTATAAACCATCACTTCCAGCGCCAATTTGGCGTTTTTATCGCCGCTTTTTTCCATCTCTAAAAGTTCCCGCACATCATTGCTTTTTTCAGAAAGTCCTAAAAGCCCGCATTGAGTATTAAGATAATTCTCCATTTTGTCCATATCATAACCGAGTTTTTTGGATAAATAAGTTACCGCCCCGGCATCAATGTCGCCCACCCTGTTCGCCATTACAATTCCTTCAAGCGGCGTAAAACCCATGGAAGTATCAATGCTTTGGCCGTCTTTAACGGCCGCAACGCTGGAACCGCCACCAAGATGGCAAATGATTATTTTTTCCGGCAGATTGCCGCCGTTCATATTTTTTATTTTGCCGACAACGGACTCGAAAGAAATGCCGTGATAGCCGAATCTGAAAATATCCAATTCTTCGGCGGTATTTTTGGGAATACCGTAATGGCGCGCGCGGTCGGGCATCGAATCGTGAAAAGCGCTGTCGGAAACGCCGACAATGGGAACGCCCGGCAATATTTGTCCAAGCGCCTTTATTTCGGCAAGCATCGGATTAATATGAAGCGGCGCCTGTTCTTTGGCGGTTTCCAGTTTTTTCAGATATTCGCCATCAATAATTTTATGTAGGGAAAAATAACTTCCCGGAGCGACGACGCGAAAACCGACGGCGGAAATTTCGCTTTTATTGCCGATTAATCTGCAAGATAAAAGTTCGTTAACGACATATTCGGCGGAATTTTCAAATTCTTTCTGCGACACTTCTTTTTTTTCTTCGGTCGCGCCGACTAATTCCACAATGAGTTTGCCGTTTTCTTTTTCAAAATGCACGGAAAAAACCCGCTCGCCATTTTGATAGAGCGCGTATTTTCGCGACTCACTCCCGACATTTACGATGAAAAATTTAGACATGTTTTAAAAATTAAACAATCTTGTGTTTGTTCTCGAGCGGGCTGTGAGCGCGAGCGGGCATGGTGTCAAGCGAAGCGAGACGAGCGAGCGCTTTCGCCCTCGTTCGCCACGCTGGGGCGAACGAGAGAAGCGAGAGAATGAATAGGAAATTGTTTTTAAGTGGGCGCGCGAGGAAAATGATATCCAGTTGTTTTTACAGATAGAAAATTGTTTTAAAAATATGAAACAAAAAGTTATCGTTATTGCCGGGCCGACAGCTTCCGGGAAAAGCGCGTTGGCTGTTAAACTGGCTCGAAAATTTCATGGCGAGATTATTTCCGCCGATTCGCGGCAGGTATATAAAGGAATGGATATCGGCGCCGGAAAAATCACCAAAAAAGAAATGGCGAGAATCCCCCACCACCTCTTGGATGTTGCTAATCCCAAAAAGCAATTTGCCGCCGCCCAATACAAACGGCTGGCGGAAAAGGCGATTAAAAAAATTATCACCGATAAAAAAATCCCTATCATTTGCGGCGGCGCCGGCTTTTATATTCAGGCAATAACGGAAAATATTTCCATTCCGGAAGTAAAACCGGACGCGAAACTAAGAGCTATTTTGGAAAAAAAATCTACTAAAGAATTATTCAATCAGTTAAAAAAATTTGACCCGCGCCGGGCCAAAAATATAGATAAAAATAACCGCCGCCGTTTAATCAGGGCGCTGGAAATAATAATCAAATCAGGAAAAAAAGTGCCGGAATTAAAATCGGCGCCGAAATACGAAGCGCTGATAATCGGCGTCAAGCGCGGGTCAAGAGAACTGAAAGAATCAATAAAAACCCGGCTTCTGAAACGATTCAAAATGGGAATGGTGAAAGAAGTGATAAATCTTAAAAAGTCCGGCTTGAGCTGGAAACGGCTTGAGGACTTCGGCCTTGAATACCGCTACATCGCCTATTATCTCCAAAACAAATTGTCCTATGACGAAATGATAAAAAAATTGCAGAAAGAGATAGAGAATTACGCCAAGCGCCAAATGACTTGGTTTACCCGCGACAAAAAAATCCGCTGGGTTGCGGATTTTAAACAAGCCAAAAAAATAATCAAAGAATTTCTAAGTGACTAACCAAAAACTAATTTTTGGTTAGTTGAGCAACCTTTTTAAAATCTCCGCAATTATTTCTGGGCTGGCCTTGCCGCGAGTGGCGGCCATCACTTGTCCAAGCAAAAACTGCAAAGCTATTTCCTTGCCTTTTTTGTAATCGGCAACCGCCGTTTGATTTTCACTGATCACTTTTGAAACCGCTTTCTCAATTTCTCCGGTGTCTTGAGTTTGCCTTAGATCTTTTTCACCGACTATGGTATTGGGATCTTTGCCGGTAGCCCACATTTCTTTAAGAACATCTTTGGCGGCCCGCGTGGTAATGGTTCCTTTATGAATTAAACTCATTAACTCGGCAAAATTCTCAGCGTCTATTTTCACATCATCAACTTCGGCCGACGCCTCATTTAAAAGCCCCAAAAAATCGCCCAAAATATAATTGGCCGACAAGGTTGTAAGTTGTTTTTTTTCACCTATTTCCAATTCCTGCAATTCACTGACAACATCTTCAAAAAATCCGGCCAATTTTTCATTATTAACCAAGATATTAATTTGCTCGTCGGCTAAGCCATATTCCGATTTAAGTCGCTTTCTTTTATCGCCAGGCAATTCCGGCAATCCGGTTTCAATTTCTTTAATCATTTCCATATTGGTATTTAAGGGCGGTAAATCCGGTTCCGGAAAATACCGATAGTCGTGCGACTCTTCCTTGATTCTTTGCAATACCGTCTCCCCTTTTGTTTCATTCCAGCCGCGAGTTTGCTGAATAATTTTTTCGCCATTTTCAAGAATTCCTGTCTGCCGTTTTATTTCATAGTCAATGGCGTCGCGAACCGCTTTAAAAGAATTTAAATTTTTAACTTCAACTTTAACACCTAATTCTTTGGCGCCAACCGATTTCAACGAAAGGTTGGCTTCAATGCGCATCTGCCCCTTTTCCATATCGGCGTCGGAGACCCCCAAATAGCGCAACAGCAAATGCAATTCCTGCGCAAAAGCGCCGGCCTCTTCTCCGGAAGTCATATCGGGCTCGGTTACCAGTTCCATTAAAGGCACACCCGCCCGATTAAAATCAACGAGAGAATGGCCGATATGGCCGAAATGAGCCAGCCGGCCGGTGTCTTCTTCAAGGTGCACTCGGGTTATACTTATTTTTTTTGCGGAATTAGGAATGGTTAATTCTCCACCCAAACAGATCGGATAATCGTATTGCGAAATTTGATATCCTTTCGGCAAGTCGGGATAGAAATAGTTTTTTCTGTCCCATTTGGTGATTTCATTTATTTTGCTTTTAAGCGCCAAACCGACTTTAATCACTGCGTTAACCGCGCTTCTGTTGATGACCGGCAAAGTTCCCGGCTGGCCGGTGCAGATCGGACAAATATTAACATTCGGATGCCGTTCATCCGGATCATTCTTGCAGGCGCAGAACATTTTTGTTTTCGTTTTTAGTTCGATATGGACTTCTAATCCTATAATTGATTCATATTTCATATACTTCCAAAATAACACAAATTTTGTGATAATAAAAACCCCTCCTAACCTCCCCTAATCAGGAAGGGTTTGGGTGGGTTTTGTTATTTTTACTTCTCTACTTCGATGCCCATTGATCGCGCGGTGCCCATGATGATTTTTTCGGCCGCCGCGATATCATTGGCGTTCAAATCAACCAATTTTTTTTCGGCGATTTCGCGAATTTGCGCCATGGTAACTTTGCCGACTTTGATTTTTTTAGGGTTGGCGCTGGCTTTTTCAATGCCGGCCGCCTTTTTTAACAGAGACGCCGCCGGCGATGTCTTAAATCTCATATCAAAAGTCCGGTCTTCGTAAACCGTAACCTCAACCGGAATAATATCGCCAGCCATTTCCTTGGTCGCCACATTAAACTTGCTGACAAACTCGCCGATATTAAGCCCGTGCGGGCCCAAGGCGGTGCCAACCGGCGGCTGAGCCGTTGCCGCTCCGGCGGGAATTTGAATTTTTACGATTGTTTTTATCTTTTTTGCCATAAATTTCTTTGCCCTCGTTATAACTTCTTTATTTGAAGAGAGTCAAGTTCCACCGCCGTCTCGCGACCGAACATTGAAATCAGCACTTTAACCTTGCCGCGGTTTTCGTCAACTTCATTGACTTTGCCGTCGAAATCCTTAAACGGCCCATCAATTATTTTCACCGGATCGCCCACCGAAAATTCAATGGTGTATTTTGACTCTGTCCCCCCCATTCTTTTTTGGAGATCTTTTATTTCTTCGAGAGAAACGGGAATCGGCACCGTGCCCGAACCGATAAAACCGGTAACGCGCGGCGTATTCCGCACCACATACCAGGAATCATCGGTCACAATCATTTCCACCAAAACATAGCCCGGATAAATTTTTTCTTCAATAGTCCGCCTCTTGCCGTTCTTGATTCTGATTTTTTTCTCCTTGGGAACCAAAACGCTGAAAATCTTATCCTGCATATCGAGAGATTCGATTCTTTGTTTCAGGTTGCGCGCCACCGCGTCTTCATAACCGGAATAAGTGTGAAGCACATACCAGTTTCTTCCTTGTGATTGCTGTTTTGCCATATTTTATCTAAATAGGAAAAAATTAAGGCCGAGGCCGAAAAAATAATCCAGAGCGCCCAAAAACACCGCCACCGCGGCGGAAGCCCCGATAACCACCAAAGTATAATTTATGGTGGTATTTTTGGACGGCCAATTGACCTTGCCCATTTCAATTTTGACTTCCTTAAAATAATTTTTTACTTGTTCAAAGCGACTCATAAATTTAGGTAATTTTAAAAAGCCCGCAGGCCTCTATTCGATAGAGTACCAAACAAAAAATTAAATGTCAAGGTTTTTGACGGTTTTGGCGTGCATCTGGATAAAGCGCTTGCGGGGGGCCACTTCGTCACCCATAAGGATATCAAAAATTTTATTGGCCTTTTCGGCGTCTTCAACGGTGATTTGTTTCATTGACCTGTTTTCAGGATTCATTGTAGTGTCCCACAATTGATCAGGATTCATTTCGCCCAAACCCTTATAGCGCTGAATATTCGGATTTAACATTTTTTCCTTTTTAAACTCTTCCAAAATTTCCGCCTTGTCTTCGTCGGTGTAGGCGTATTCCGATCTTTTGCCGCTGGAAATTTTGTAAAGCGGCGGCTCGGCGACAAAAATGTGTCCGTTATTCACCAGTTCGGGAAAGTAGCGGAAAAATAAAGTTAGAAGCAAAGTCCTGATGTGAGCGCCGTCGACATCGGCGTCGGTCATGATAATAATCCGGCCGTAGCGGAGCTTGGAAATATCAAACTCTTCGGCGATAGCGGTCCCCAGCGCGATAACCAACGCCCGAATTTCCTTAAACGCCAAAATCTTATCAATCCGCGCCTTTTCGACATTCAAAATTTTTCCGCGCAGCGGCAGAATCGCCTGAAATTTCCGATCGCGTCCCTGTTTCGCCGAGCCGCCGGCGCTGTCGCCTTCCACTATGAACAATTCTGTTTCGGCCGAATCGTTGCTGGAGCAATCGGCCAGTTTTCCCGGCAAAGCCAATCCTTCCATAATACCTTTTCTCAAAACCGTTTCCCGCGCCGCTTTGGCCGCTTTTCTGGCTTTTGACGCCAAGATTGTTTTTTCTAAAATTTTTCTGGCATCGGCGGGATTTTTTTCAAGCCACTCTCCCAGCGATTCTCCGATAACAGTTTCCGTNNTCTTCGGATTCTTTGACGAAGCCGTTCTTGCGCGCGTAATCGTTAAGCGTTCTGGTGAGCGCCGTCCTGAAACCGGTGGCATGCATGCCGCCTTCGCCGGTATGGATATTATTGGCAAAGCTCAATTCTTCCGACTGCACATCTTCGGTATATTGAAAAGCCGTTTCCACTATAATATC
>DMPO01000012.1 GCA_003455995.1 Candidatus Azambacteria bacterium
CCGTTGGTCGCCCAGAAGTTTGTGGCGGTCAGATTGGTGGTCGAAGCGTTGACGGTGGAAAACCCGGTAAAGAAAGGCGTGGTGGTTCCCGTAATGGGAGAAGTTCCGTTGCCGTAGAGAAATCCGGTCAATGTCGACGCTCCCGTGCCTCCGTCGGCAACAGTTAGATCGGTGATGCCGGTGATGGAGCCGCCGGTGATGGAAACATTGTTGGAGTTCTGCGAAGCCATGGTTCCCAATCCCGAGACCATTCCCATTCCAATAGTCGAGGTGGGAGTGATGGTGTTGGTTCCGCTGAAAGCGGCCAATTGAGTTTGGTTGCCGGTGGCGTTGGAGATGATCGCGTTTCCATTAACCCAGCCGTTGGTGGCGACGGTCAGATAGGTGGTCGAGGCGTTAGGGAATGTATAACTCCCGGTTCCCACATCTCCGGTGTTGAGAATGAACAAATCGTCAATCGTGGGACTTGCCCATGTGCCGCCGAGAGAACCGCCGGGAGAATCGCCTCCGTCAAAATCCACCTGCAAGGTTCCCGCTCCCGTGGCGCAAGTAAGGCCATTGGCGCAATTGAGAGTGGCAAACACGGGATCGGCTCCGGTCGAGCCCACCAGAAGTTGTCCGTTGGTTCCGACCGTTAAAGCGGTGATGGCGTCGGTTCCCGAACCGACAAGAACGCCATGGTCAAGAAGAGTGGAAGCCCCGGTGCCTCCGTCGGATACGGTAAGATCGGTGATGCCGGTGATGGTTCCTCCGGTGATGGAAACATTGGAAGAAGTTAGATTAGTTACGGTTCCGGTTGTCCCCCAGAATGTCGGAAGGGTGGCGTAGGTGGTTGAGGCGGAATATAGAGAAGAATTTCCCGAGACCGTTAAATTGCCGCCAAGATAAGTGTTGCCCGTTGAGTGAACGGAGAGAAGAGAACCGGGGGTGGTCGTCCCGATGCCCGCATTTCCGTTAGAGTCAACGATGAAGGCGGTGTTGTGGGCGATAATGCCGTTGCCGATAAAATTGTGAGTATTTTCAATTTCAATATCGAACACTTCTTCATCCGGCAGAAGTTCAATCGTTTCTATCTTGTCCCAAATCGCCTTGCTATTTCCGGCAATCGCCATCTCCATCCCGGCGGACAGCATTTCAACTTTTGTCCACAGGCCGTTCTTGACAGCATTTTTATCATTTGATATACTGGCACTCAGTGATCCAAGTGGGCTGCGAATCGTCTGACTTTCGTTCAGATGTGTAACAGTTCTGGGATCATTTTTTGTTGCGTTCAATAAATCATCAATTCTAATAGAAATGTTTTCTTTTATTCTGCGGATATGCACCCCATACGCAACATAATGCGCAACCGACTTCTTGCCGATGCTTCCAAAGTAGACATTTAAATCGGGGAATGCGGCATTGACAGTTTTGGCGATTTCCAATTCGTATCCCGGATATTCAATGTCGACGATAATATCGTGAAATTTGTATCCGGATTTTTGCATAGTCGCGACAATCGCCGCCGCGAACACGCGCGGAGCAAATTGTTTTCGCTTGCCTTGGAGACGGTACACTTCATATAACTTTCGTTTGACTTTCGCAGATATGACCGCCGTATATGAAAATTCGATATTCGCCAAACCAATGATGGTGTCTTTATTCAATTCTTCAACGCGAACGGATTGGTCAATTTCAAAACGGAAAAGTTTTTGTTTTTTCTTTGGCAATTCCGAGTCAGATATTTTCGCAAAATACGGATGATTGCCGGTTGTCCGGATTGTTTTTCCGGAAGAAGTGATAAGTTTATAAATCGGCTTAATCCCCATATACGCCAACCTTTTTACCTTGCTCCAAACCAGTTGGCCTGTTTTTTCGTCAAGGGACTGGATTTCGTCTCCGGCTTTTGCATCTTTTATCTCTATTTCGTCATAGACATATTCATTATCATCGGAATTTTTTTTCGATTTTTTCTTTCGCCTTCGCCTAAGTTTTGTGTCTCCGGTAACGCATTGGCCGACTCTGAATGTGTTGGCGGCGGTATTGAGAACACCAACGCCTAAGGCGTCGCTGAAATATCCGTTGCCATTAACCGCGAATGTGGTAATTGGAGTGGTGGTCCCAATCCCTACATTCCCTCCGAATGTCGCTAAGCCACTGGATCTGAATGTCGTAGTGGTGGCGTTGGTGGCGACCAGATTGTTAATCCAAGCCGTGTCGGAGACGGTGGCGTAAGTGGTGGAAGCGTTGGTTAAAGTGCTATTGGTTGCCATCAATCTCGTCGAGGTGGCATTGGTCATCGTCAGTTCCGAAACATTTCCCAAGGTGCCCCAAAATGTCGGAAGAGTGGCGTAGGTGGTGGAGGCGTTGACCATCATTGTATTGCTTCCAACCGGATTGACCGAAAAATACGCGGCAGAATTATTGTCAATGATTTGAAAAGCGTTGGCGGTCTGGTTGGCGACGGACTGAATCGTAAATGTCGGATTGGTGGTAGAGGCGTTGCCGTCTTTAATGTACATCGCTTGATTGAATTCAAATCTCTTTTTATTGGCGGCTGAATTCCAGGAAATAACCGCATTGGGCGGAACGGTGCCTCTGAAAAAAATCAGATTCATATCTTGCGTATCAACCGTGGCATTATCGGTGTTTAGGGTAAAGTCGCTTGATTGAGTGCCGGAAAGGGTGGAAGACGCTCCCATAACCATATTGGAATTTATAGTGTCAATATACAAAGTGCCCCAATAATATGCCGCCGAGCCCAAATTGTATTGATTATTGATGTTCGGCACTAAATTGGAGCCGACGGAAGAATTGACGACCAGAGTATCGGCGGTGGAAGCGCCGATGGTCGTTGAATTGCCGGAAACAAAAAGATTGCCGCCCACGGAAACATCGCCCGATGTTTGAATGGCGCCGCCAGTTGTTGTGGCAACACCAACGCCCAGTCCTCCGGAAATAAATTGATTGCCGTAGGTGAAAGTTGATGTGGCAATATTAAATCCATAGCCGGAAGGAATTGTCGTTGTCGCGATAAAAATTTTCCCGGTTTCATCAATTCTCATTCTTTCGGAACTGTTTGTGGCGAAAATCAACGGATTGGCGCCGGTGGTGGAGGCGGTAAGAGTTCCATTATTCCAGATCAATGGCGACTGGACGGATGTTGAAAATTTAGAAACATCGCCCCAGAGATTGTTTGAAACTGTTAAATATGTCGTTGAAGCGTTGGTGATGGTTCCATTTGTCGCAAACAGTCGCGTTCCCGTGGCGTTGGTGAAATTAAATTCCGTTACGGTTCCGTTGGTGGCGAACAATCTTGTGGTTGTTGAATTGGTAACTGTCAGTTCGGAAACATTCCCCGTCGTTCCCCAGAAGGTGGGAAGGGTGGCATAGGTGGTGGAGGCGTTGGTAATGGTCCCGTTCGCAATAGTTCCGTTAGTGGACCAGAAATTCGTCAAAGTCGCGTTGGTCGTGGAAGAGTTGGCGAAAGTCGATAGATTGGAAAAATTCGAATTGCCGGAAACCGTCAAGTCGCTCGTAATTGATACCGTGCCGTTTACGCCGAGCGTGGCCGCAGGCGAAGTTGAAGCGATGCCCACATTGCCTCCATATGGATTAAGCAATAAATTGTTCGCCGAATCAGCGGCGACTATGAAATTTCCGGAAAAAGAAGTTATGGGATTATTGAATGTTGAAGTGGCGGCGCCGGTTATCGCCAATTTATTTATCCAAGCCGTGTCGGAAATCGTGGAATAAGTTGAGGAGGCGTTTGTTTGAATAAGATTGGTAATCGTTCCATTAGTGGATGTTAAATTCGTTATTGTTCCGTTTGTTGACCAAAGATTTGTCAAAGTGGCGTAAGTGGAAGAAGCGCTATTCATATTAAATTGGCTGTTGAGAGCGTTGAGAGTTCCGGTAAGAGTTAAATTGCTTAGAGAAGTGTCGCCGGTAACGGCAAGCGTCCCGCCGATGGTGGCGTTGCCGAGAATGGCGGCGTCGGTGGTCACTGAAAGGGAACTGAGAGTGGCGCCGGACTTGACGGTTAACGATCCGTTAATCTCGGCGTTGCTTGCCAAATGCAAATAAGTTGCCGAAAGACGATCGAAACCTGATTGGACTTGGGGGGCGATTGAATAAGTTGTGAGAGTGGCGGGAGCTCCTTGAACCACCATTGTCGACAGCGGATATGTCGGAGTAAATTTCGCGATATTGAAAAGAGCGTCCAGCGCGCCGAGAATCGTTTTTTTCTGGAGAGACAATTCCGAACCGACAAAATTCGCCTGATCTTCCAAATTCGCCTCAACGACAGAAAGGCGATTCTCAAAAACAGAAAAATTACCCCCTGCGGTGAGCGCAGTCGAACTGCCGCCGGAACTTTTTATTTTTCCTTCTCGAATTTCCGTGTCGGCGGCAATAGGCGACTCAACAAAAGAATCCAGCGCTTCGGCGTCCGCTAAAGTATTGACCGACGGAAAGGACTCTTCCGGGGCGGCGATTTTTGACTCCGCCGGTTTTAAATCCTCGGTGGCTAATTCCGAAGATTGCTTTTTCGGTTTCAAAAACGCGATAGTTTTATCGACTCCCGAGGCGAGCCAATTTGAAAAAGCCGGCAGGTCGTTTGAAAAATCCTTCCAACTATCGGAAAAAATCGCCGCTTGTCTCCCTTCGGGAGATCCCCCGAAGGGGGAATATTTTCCCATATTGACTCCCGCCACCAATCCCAATGAAACAACCAAAGTTATCACTGCCAATCCGGAAGTCAAGAAAAATCTTACACTCGGCCAGTTTGATAACGCTTTCGGCGCGCCGATCCATTCCGAATCGGTTTGCAACCGCGCCGCGTCGTTTAATTTGATTTGTTCGTTGGCCGCTTCAAGAATTTTTGATTTTTCTTCCGATTCAAGTTTGCGGGAAGGAAGTTCGATTTCTTGAGAGGCGATAAAATCGGCCGTCTTCTTGGAAATTTCAAAATTCCTGAACGCCGATTTTTCAATGCTTGATTCTTTCTCCAGCGCCAACTGTTTTTTTAATTCATCAACAACGGAAGCCGGCGGCTTCCGATATTCCGCCAGCCATTCATTCGTGGTAAACCAGTTGCGCCCAAGTTTTATCGCGCGCAATTTTCCTCTTCTCACCAAGACATTCATGTAATCGCGAGAAGTCCCCAAAAATTCTCCGGCTTCTGAGAGCGGAATGTATTGCTGATTTTCTTTGACCCGCCCGACTGAACTGTCGTTCGGGCGGGAATTTTTTATTTCCGGAAAATTATCTGTCATGTATTTTCTAAAATTCGTTTTATACTCAAATTACTCTTATTGATCTGTTATCAGATCAGGTTGATTTGATATCAGATCACTAAGTAAATTATAGCAAATTGAAGTGTTATTTTTTGGTAAGAAAACCAAAAATTACTTCAGTCATATCGGCGGTAATTTTTGGTTAAAAATAGCCCGTATAAAATTGCCCTAAAAAGCGCTTCTATAAAGCAAAAAAAGCCCGATGTAGCATTTTACTTCGGCGCTTTTTAGAAAAATTCGACTAAAATTGAACTAAAATCACTAAATTAACCGCTTATTTGCTAAAATTAAATAGATATTAAATGAAATAATCGCGTTTTTTTATTTACACAAAGCCAAATAAATGCGATATGGCCTTGCAACTAATAATTCTTAATTACAAGTATAAAATTCTAAACCCCAATATCTAAACTCTAAACAATTTTAAAATTCAAATATTAAATTTTCCAAACAAGTTATTTGTATTTTTCCAATATCGAACCAAATATTTTCATCAATTCAGTTTCTTCCATAGTTAATTTTTTTCTTTCATCTTCCGACTCGACACTAACTAATCCCAACCAATAGCGGGTCTCTTTTGCTTCTTTACGACAAATTTTTACCCTCATAATAAAATCTTTTTTACTCAGTGATTCATTGGCCTCTATGTAGTTAGCGCCGATTGAGCCAGAAGATCTTATCACTTGCTTACCATCCTCTATATTGGAAATTGTCTTTGGTAATTTTTTAACAAATTCCCTAACATTCATAGCAAACATAAATGTTCTGTCTTCTAAATTATATTGTTTTGCACCTTGAATTTCGATCATTGGGATTTGTTTAGTATTTAGAGTTTAGTGTTTAGGATTTAAAAATCATTTTAAAACGCCCATAATAATTTAATTTTCCTCGATTCTTCTATCACTGTTTATTATTTAGATTTATTATCCATAATTCACAATTCATGATTCATAATTCAATGTCTGCCCCCGCCCGAAATATGGCTACCAGGGCTAAAAAACGGCTATTTCACAACACGATGTTGATTAAGCGATTTGGAACGACAATTATCTTCTTGGCAGTTTGATTGTCGACATATTTTTTAACAATTTCGCGCGATAGCGCTAATTTTTCGAGTTCGAGACGCCCCATATTTTTTGAGACCTTGATCTTGTCGCGCGTCTTGCCATTGATTTGAATAATCAATTCATAGTCCCCTTCTTCAAGAAGCGTCGACTTATATTTCGGCCAAGATTCCAAATGGATTGATTTTTTATTCCCCAATATCGCCCAAAGTTCCTCGCTGAAATGCGGCGCGAACGGCGCCAGCAATTTCAAAAATGTTTCCGCATTATTTTTTGAAATGTCCTTCCTTTCCATTTCATTAAACAAAATCATCAGCGCGCTGACAGCCGTATTGAAGCGGAAATTTTCGATATCCTCTCCCACTTTCTTTATCGTCCGATGTAGTAATTTAGTAAGTTCTTTATTAGAATTTGCCACCTTTCGGGTGGTCACCCGCAGAGTGAAAAATTTATTATATATTCTTTCCAAAAATCTTGTAATGCCCAAAACGCCTGTGGGACTCCATGGCCCGCCTTGGCTATATTCCCCCATAAAACACAGATACATTCTAATGGCATCGGCGCCATATTTGCCGACTAAATCATCCGGATCGGCCACATTACCCCTTGATTTTGACATTTTTTGACCGTCGGAACCAAGAATAATACCCTGATGGCGCAATGCCTTAAATGGCTCATTAAATGTTACATATCCTAATTTTTTTAAGACCTTCACAAAAAAGCGGGCGTAAAGCAGATGCAGCACCGCATGTTCGGCGCCTCCGACATACATATCAACCGGCAGCCAAGAATTCAATTTGTTATCGGAAGCAAATCGTTTTTTATTTTTAGAATCCGTATAGCGTAAAAAATACCATGAAGAGTCAACAAAAGTATCCATGGTATCCGTCTCCCTCACCGCCTTGCCGCGGCACTTTGGACATTTGGTATTCACAAAACTTGCCGCGCGAGCCAACGGCGATTTGCCGCCGCCGACCGGTTGAAAATTTTTTAATGGCGGTAATTTTATTGGTAGATCCTTTTCCGGCGCTGGCACCGCGCCGCATCGATCGCAATATACAATCGGAATCGGCGCGCCCCAATAACGCTGGCGAGAAATTATCCAATCGCGCAATTTATATTGTATGGAAAAATCGCCAAGATTTTTTTTCTTCAACCATGCCGTTATTTTTTCTTTCGCTTCGGATACCGCCATGCCGGTAAACTCCCCGGAATCAATCAGGCGATCTTTTTCATCTATAACTTTTACAACCGGAATATCAAATTTTTTCGCAAATTCAAAATCGCGCTCGTCATGGGCCGGCACGGCCATAATCGCGCCGGTGCCATAATTCATTAAAACATAATCCGATATCCAAATTGGCGCTTCTTTGCCGTTAATCGGATTAGCGGCGCAAGCGCCGGTAAAGACCCCGGTTTTTTCTTTTTCTGCGCTCATTCTCTCCAATTCCGACTTAAGACGCGTATCGGCAACATAGCGACGCACCGCCTTCTTTTGTTCTTTGGTTGTTATTTCTTCGACTAAAGGATGCTCCGGCGACAATACCATATATGTCGCCCCGAAAAGCGTATCCGGTCGCGTTGTGAATACGGGAATAATGAATTGCGAATCATGAATCGCGAATTGTATGATGGCGCCTTCCGATTTTCCTATCCAGTTTTTCTGCATTAATTTAGTGCGCTCCGGCCAATCCAGTCCGTCCAAATCTTTTATCAAATCATCGGCGCAATCGGTAATTTTAAACATCCATTGGTCCACTTCTTTTTGAATCACCGGAGTGTCCGGATGCCTCCAACAACGCCCATTCACTACCTGCTCATTGGCTAACACCGCTTGATCTTCGGGGCACCAGTTAGCCAAAGATTTCTTTTTATACGCCAAGCCGGCTTCATACATTTTTAGAAACATCCACTGGGTCCATTTGTAATATTCCGGATCGGCGGTAATAATTTCCCGAGACCAATCATAAACGGCCCCTATTGATTTGAACTGTTTTTTCATCGTCGCGATGTTTTTATTGGTCCACGCGCGCGGATGAATTTTGTTTTTAATGGCGGCATTTTCCGCCGGCAAACCAAAGGCGTCAAACCCAATCGGACTCAAAACATTGAATCCTTGCATTTTTTTTAAGCGCGCGTAGACATCGGCCGGGGCATAGTTGTACCAATGCCCCATATGGAGATTGCCCGACGGATACGGAAACATTACCAAATGATAGAAATTATCCCGCCCGCTTATTTTATCTTTGACTTTATATGCGCCGGATTTTTCCCAAATATTTTGCCATTTTTTCTCAATTTTTACCGCGTTATACATAGTGTTTATTGTGATTCATTGTAATTGAAAAAATCGCTTTAATCAATTACAATCATCCTCCCCAACCAGCGATCGCAAGTAAATGAAGATTAAAATTAAGAATTAAATTTTGGTTTTCAATTTTCTTCTTTCTCTTGCCCATCCCATAATAACCGCCCGATATCAGTCAATATTAAAAAGCGCCTTGCTATTGTCGGCGGTTTGCCGCGCCGCTTCATATTATTTTAACCGCGGGAATAAGGTTGCGATCTTTCCACCAGCAATATGTTTTGATATCTTGCCGGCTGTTTCAGGCAAAAATGGAGCCAGTAATTTTCCGATTGCCGCGATTAAAGACAAAAGTTCGCCAATGATTTTTTTAAATTCTTTGGAATTCGGATCCAATGACCACGGTTTTTTGGCATCGATATATTTATCGCCTAAAGCGATCAGCCGCCAAATTTTCTCCAAGGCCTCATTAAATTTAAAATCAATCATTAATTGCTTCAATATTTTTTCCGTCTTTTTTATTTCCAGCGCGAACTTTGGATTTTCGATTGGCGAGATCTTTCCTTTTTGCGCCAATGTCAGCACTCTCGAAAATAAATTACCCAGTCCTTTGGCTAAATCGGCATTATAGCGTTCGTTGAATTTTTCATCGGTAAATTCGCCGTCTCCCGCCGGCGGTATTTCGCGGAGCAAATAATATCGCAAGGCGTCGGCGCCGTATTTTTTGATAATCCCAAAAGGATCGGCAACATTGCCAATGGTCTTTGACATTTTCTCACCGCCCGCGGTTATGAATCCGTGGACAAAAATTTCTTTCGGAAGCGGCAATCCGGCCGACAAAAGCATGCCCGGCCAGATGGCGGCGTGAAAACGCAAAATATCTTTGCCGATAATTTGGGCATCGGCCGGCCACCATTTTTTAAATTTATCGTTTTCTTCGGCATAATCGATGGCAGTAATGTAATTGGACAAAGCATCGCACCAAACATACATCGTATGCGTTTTGTCGCCCGGAACCGGGATTCCCCAACTCAAGTCCTTGCTCGGACGAGAAAAACTGATATCTTCCAGCCCTTGTTTTAACAATGACAAAATTTCGTTTTTCCGCGACGCCGGGATTATTCTCAATTCATTATTCTTAATTCTTGATTCAATGATTTTGGAATATTTGGAAAGGCGAAAAAAATAATTTTCTTCCTCAATAACTTCCGGCTTTGATTTATGAATGGCGCAAACTCCGCCCGCCAAATCCTTTTCCGTAACGAACGCTTCATGGCCGACGCAATAAAGTCCTTTATAATTTTTCTTGTAAATGTCGCCCGCCTCAATAAGCCGCAGCCATAATTTTTGAGCGCCGGGCCAATGCCTTTTTTTATCGGTGGTTCGAATAAAATCGTCGTTGGAAATCGCTAAAAGCCGAATTAATTTTTTAAATTCGGCCGTATTTTTGTTGACGAATTTACCCGGCGTCACGCCCGCTTTTTGCGCGCTTCTCGCGATTTTCACGCCATGTTCGTCGGCGCCGGTCAAAAAGAAAACTTTTTTGCCCGCAGAGCGCCAATAGCGCGCTAAAACATCCGCTTGAACGAACTCCAAAGCGTGCCCGATATGCGGCGGCGCGTTGGCGTAAGGAATGGAAGTTGTTACGAAAAACTTGTTCATGCGTTAAAATTAGCATACAATAATAACCATTATCAAATGATATTGGCTTCTCATATTATCATCGCAGGAATTTTGGGTTCCGAAACCCAAAATTATTTTTTAGCGGCCATCATCGGCCTTGCCAGCCACTATGTTTTGGACGCGATTCCTCATTGGGACTATTTGTCCGAAGAGTTCCAGTCGCGCGTCAAAACCGACAAGGGGTTTGTGAAAAATAAAAAATTCTGGCGAGAATTGGGCAAAGTCGCCATTGACGGATTGGCGGGACTCATCTTGTTGATAATGCTAATAGGCCTCTATAAAAACTTGAATATCACATCGGCTTTAATCGGCGCTTTTTTCGGAATTTTGCCGGACGCGATTAGTTTACTGTACTGGATAACCAAATGGCGACCGATTAAATGGAATTTTGATTTTCAGGAATTCATCCATTATTACATCTTCAAAAAAACCGAACGCAATTTCTGGCCGGGCGTCGCAACCCAAATTGCGGCAATAGGAATTTTTTTCCTCATGGCAATCAGTTAAACCTGTGGATGTTCTACAAGAGATTTTCTTCTCGCCAAATCGTCAAAAAATTCATCGGCTACCGCCGCCAACGGCACGGCGAGAAAAACCCCTAAAATACCGCCGAGTTTCGCGCCGACAAGCAACGCCAAAATAACGGCGACCGGATTCAGGCCTACCAATTTTTTTATCAGCAACGGCACAAGAATGTGCCCTTCAAGTTGTTGAGCGGCGATAAAAAAAACCAAGACATACAACCCCAGCGCCGTTGATTGAGAAAGCGCCAAAAGTGTCGCCAAGCCGCCGGCCACAATAGGGCCCACAAAAGGCACAATTTCCAAGACCCCGGCGACCAACGCCACTAAAAAGGCGTATTTAACTCCCAAAATCCAAAGCCCGACACCAACAACGACCGCTATAATAAAACTTAAAAGAATCTGGGCTTGCAACCATCGGCCCATTTTTTTCTGGGCGCGCATCCAAAGACCGTGAGCATAGGCCTCAAATTGCGGAGGCATAATTGATTTCAAAAAATCATCCAGAGCGTTGCGCGACAGCGAGAGGTAAAAAGAAACGACCAAAACAATCATAAGAGAAGCGATGCCGCCGAAAATTGACGATGCGTAAGAAAGCAATGAAGCGAAATTCGGGATTTGTTCCGTTAATTGAACCAGTAAATCGTGAACATTTCCGGAAAGACCCGGCAAAAATGTAATGGTTCCCACCACTTCTTCTATCTGCCCGAAATATGTTTGGTAATTTTGGAAAAAATCGCGCACTTGGTCGAGAATGAGCGGCAAAAGAATATAAATCAGAGCCGCAAAAACCACCACAAACAGCAAATAAATCGCTATCAGAGACAGAAGACGGGGAATTTTTTTATCATACAAATAATCGACTAACGGCTTCAGAGCGGAAGAGATAATAACGGCAAAAAGCAGCATCGCGAGAATGTCGCGCACGAAATAAAGCAACGCGGCCAAAATGCCGATGCCAAGAACCAAAAAAATGGTTTTGGGCGAGATTTCTATAGTTGTTCTTTTGTTTACCGCCATAACAAGAGTATTATGGCCTGACTATACTATATTTTTAATAAATTGGCAAAGGCGTCGGAATCCTGAAACGGCCCGACTATCGCTAAATTTAATTTTTCCGGCCGGAAAATATCTTGAGCGACCTCCAAAATATCATCCACCGTAACGGCATGAATTTTTTCTATTATTTCTTCCGGAGTTAAAATTTCATTTTTTAAAACTTCCTGAAAACAATAGAAGCTCGCCAGTTCATCCGATGTTTCAATGCTTAATGCCAACCCGCCTTCCATATGTTCTTTCGCTTTATTCAATTCGTCTCCGCTGACTTTTACGGTTTTAATCTTGCGATATTCGTCAAGAATCGCCTGAATAATTATTTCCGCGCGGCGATTGTCAATGCCCGCGCTAGTCGCCAGATAGCCGGCGTCGGTCGCTTCATCGGTGCCGGTGCGCACATAATAGGCGGCGCCCATTTTATCCCTCAACAGGCCAAACAAGCGCGACGACATCCCGCCGCCGAGAATTGTCGCCAAGACCTCTGCGGCGAATCTCTTTTCGTGATGAATGTCATAAGCCCTGGCGCCAAAAATAATATGGGTCTGGTCGGTTTTTTTATAAAATAATTTTACTTCCGGCTTGGTTTGCGATTCTTGCGTCGGCATTTTGTCTTTGCCCTTAAAATCGCTGATGGACTCAAAAAGAACTTCTACTTTTTTTATAATATCATCGGGACTGATCATGCCCGCAACGGCGATAACGATTTTTGGGGCGACATAATGATCATTGTGATATTTCACAAAGTCCTCGCGATTTAGCCGAGCGATTATTTCTTTTTTGCCGGCGAGATCCCATCCGGCCGGCTGATCGCCGTACAAAAGCTCCGTCCAGACATCCCCCACCTTTCTCGACGGCATATCTTCGTACATATTTATTTCTTCCACTATCACGCCCCTTTCCTTGTCGATTTCCGTCTGATCAAAATTGGGATTCAAAGTAATGTCGGAAATAATATCCAGAAGCATGTCCTGATGGCGCCCATCGGCTTTGGCGTAATAACCGGTAAATTCATAATTAGTAAAGGCGTTGTAGTTGCCGCCGATCCGATCCAGCGGTTCGGCGATGGACATCGGCGTCGGCCGCTTCTTGGTGCCTTTGAATGTCATGTGTTCCAAAAAATGGGAAATGCCATTGATATCTTTCGATTCATATTTAGAACCGGTCGCCACCAAAACCAGGACCGTCGCCGTTTTGGTGTCCGCCATCGGTACTGTCAAAATTCTCAATCCGTTCGGCAAAATAGTTTTTTTGAAATTTGGCATTAAAATTGTGAGATTATTTTAATTTTTCTTCCACATACTTCTCAAGTTCGCCAATTGCTATTCTTTCCTGCTTCATTGTGTCGCGATCGCGAACCGTTACTTGTTTATCTTCCAGCGAGTCAAAATCGACCGTAACGCACCACGGAGTCCCAATTTCATCCTGCGCGTAATACCGCTTGCCGATATTCCCTCTGTCATCCCAAGCAACCATATATTTATTTTTCAAGTCGCCGTAAATAGTCCGGGCCAATTCAACCAATTCCGGCTTATTTGCCAAAAGCGGAAAAACCGCCATTTTATACGGCGCCAATCGGGGATTTAATTTTAGATAAGTTCTTTCTTCATCCTCTCTGTAAGCATCTATTAATATAAATAAGAGCGACCTGTCAACACCGGCCGATGTTTCAATGTCCCAAGGAATGTATTTTTCACCGGTTTCGGAATCATAATAGGACATGTCTTGGCCGGAAAATTCCTGATGGCGCGACAAATCCCAATTGCCCCGATGATGAACCCCCATAAATTCCTGCCAGCCCCAGGGGCTGTTATATTCAATATCGGTAGCCGCTTGGGCATAATGCGCCCGCTCGTCATCGGCATGATCGCGGAACCGCAGATTCTCTTCTTTCATCCCCAAAGAAAGATACCAATCCATCCGGTTTTGCTTCCAATATTCAAACCATTTTTTGCCTTCCGTCTCGTCGGGCTTGATGTAAAATTGGATTTCCATCTGCTCGAATTCGCGCGAGCGAAAAGTGAAATTGCCCGGCGTGATTTCATTTCTGAACGCCTTGCCGATCTGGGCAATGCCGAAAGGAATTTTAACGCGAGTGGAATTAACGACATTTTTGAAATTCACCTGAACACCGTTGGTGATTTCTCCCCGAAGATAAATTTCCGTCTGCTCCCCCTCCACCACCCCAAGATACGTCTTTACCAACAGATTAAATTTTTTTGGTTCGGTCCATTCAACTGTTTTACCGTCATGCGATTCTTCGTGCTCTTTGATTTCTTCTTCTTCTTTATCGACGCGAAAACGCCGATGACATAGTTTGCATTCAATCAACGGATCGGAAAACGACTCCACATGACCGCTCGCCTCCCATGCTTTGGGATTCATCATGATGGCGGCGTCCATGCCGACAATATCGTCGCGAAACTGCGCCATTTCTTTCCACCAAAGATCCTTGATATTTTTCTTGAGAAGCGAACCGGCGGGACCGTAATCCCAAGTGCCGGCCAATCCGCCGTAAATTTCCGAGCCGGGAAAAATAAATCCTCGACGCTTTGCCAGCGCCACAATTTTTTCCATTAAATTTTCTTTTTCATTTTTTATCATGGCTGGACGCGACTTTTGAGGATGCCGACACCGGAATCATCCGGCAGATCGGTTTTGAGAATCGGAGCGGTTGCCGCAATGTCCGTTCCGGTAAACATATCTGCGCCGGTTAATGCGGACTCGCCTAAAATAGGCGCTGTCAGATTGGCTTGATGAGCCGCCGGAGTCAAGCTAACCTGAAATATGACCTCATAGGGATCAAGCAATACTCCCGTTCCGGCCGACACTTTCCCGACATTCCAGATTAATTCGCCTGTTCTGTCATTGTATTCTAAAGTCGCGCCGCCGGCGCCGGATTTTTTATCAAGCCAGGCAACCCCCTCCGGAAGCGTTGAACGCACCATGACATTGTCAGCATCATTGGAAAAATTGGTCACCTGCCAATGAATAGTATAGGTGGTCGCTTGATTAACTTTTGGCGGTAATGGCCCGCTGTTTTTCATTGCCGAATCGAAATAGTACCCTTTGGTTTTTAATTCCGTTTTGGTATTGATTTTGACGGCGATATCTTCGGCGGCGGACGCGGCGGGAGTCTCTATCTCGGCGGTAACTTGAAGCAAAAAATTTTTATCCCTGAAAGTTCTCATGACATATTGCGGTTTTACATTAATTTGAAACTCCACGACTCCGGACGCGCCGGAACGCAAATTCCCAAGATCCGCCATATTTCCGGCATTCCATGTAATGGTATTATTTACGCCGTTAAAATAGCCGCCGGTTTTCAAAGTCGCAAAATCATACATCAATCCGCCAAGAACGGCTTTTAAAACAACATTTTCAAGAGCGACTCCGGAGTTATTTTCATAATTAATTTTGAATTGCAAACGATCGCCGGGGTTGGCCGTCGCGTTCGCCTGATCGTTTACCGAAATATTTAACTTGAGAGGCGAATCACTCAAACTGACTGGCAACGCGTTTTGCCAGAATTTGTAAAATTTGTCGTTTTCAACGATCCCTATAGCCACATCAAAATTATCGCCTTGAGCGCTTTTTAAAATTCCAGAAATTACGATTTTCCCTTCTACATTAGGATTCAAATCGCCTAAAATCCAGCTATTATTTTTTGTCGGCGTCCGATCCGAAGAAACAAGGGTGAAGTTCGAAGGAAAATTTGCCTCAATGGCGACATTTTGAAAAACCTTGTCCGTATTATTTTTGTAACCGATAGTATAGATATTTTTGGCGTTTGGCAGAATTTTTTCCGGCGCTTGAAACTCAACGCTCAACGCAGAACCGTTAATCGCCACTTCTTTGGCCGTTTCATTTTCGAAAGTCGAAGAAGTGTTTTGGGGCTGATAACTCAATGCCGCTTCCAACTTTTGGATGCTTTTGTCGGCCCCGATAAAAGCAATCGTTATTTCTTGCTTGCCGCCGCCGCCGATGCCGATACTGCCCAAGTCGATATTGGTATTTTTGCCGCCATCGATAATCGCGCCTTGCGGATAGCGAATGTTGAGCGCGGAGTTTTTAAGAATTTGATTGGTGTTGTTCCAATAAGAAATAATGTAAGTGCCGTTTTCTCCGGAAGCGATTTGGTTCGGTCCCGCGATGCNNAGGACAGTTCCGGCATATTTTGAGGGTCGGGAATTGTTATCATTGTCTGGTAATTCTATCACAAGGCGCCAAAGTCGCCAAGATAATATCGCGCCTCCGCGAAATTATCGCCAAATCCCATGATGTTCGCGAAATCAGATTTATATTTTTCCAAAAAAAGATCGCGCTCCGATTCAAGATTGCCGGCTTTGGTAAAACTTTCCAATATGAAATCCCACATCACCTCGTCTTTTTCCTGACCTCTTAACATTTTTAAAGCGAATTGCGACATTTTCGCGACCAGCGATATCTGGCCGGGAACGGCGCCATTATTAAGCAAATTGGTTTCCGACAATGCCGTTGTAATAAATAAATCGCCGTTCTTTTTAGTCATCAATTCAACCCAGATGATGTTAAACGGCTCCAAATGTCCGGTAAGTTTGGCGCCATTTTTCCTGACGCCGCCGGCTATCGCCCTCACTTGGCCAAAATCCTCGGTATACAAATGATAAAGGCGATCGGCCTCAAAAATGTCTTCCCGTTTCAAAATGATTGCTTTAGTCTGGTATGTGGCCATTTTTGACTAATTTTTAAGAATGCCGATCCAAATATCTTGATTGTCCACTTTGAAATGACGGTCGATTAAAAACCCGTCTTTCGCGCCGCCGACTTGCTCGATCGTTTTGGCGCCAACAGCATCGCCAAGATTTTTTTCGAATTTTTCGATGGTATTTTTCAGGTCGGCGGCTCCGGTTTTAAAATAAATTTTAATGGCATCGTCGGGCTTCAATCCTCCGTCTTTTCTCATTTCCTGAATCGTCCGCGCCAGTTCTCTGATAACGCCTTCCTCCTTCAGCGCGGAAGTTATTTTGGCATCCAATTCAAATTTATCTCCCAAAACAATCTCCTTCACATTCACTTCATCTTTTATTAAATCTAATAACTCTTTATTTTTTGAAAATTGGAAATTGGAAATTGGAAATTTGAGCGAAGCGAGCGGCTGTCTCACTTTAATCCCCGCTTCCGCTCTTAACGCCAGCCCCTTGGCCGAAACTTCCCGAACAAAATCCATCTGTTTTTCCAATTCGAGATTGATCAATTTCTTTTCGGATTTTGGCCAATCACAAAGATGAACCGATTCCGGCATGGTTTTGTTTTTCAAAGAAGAATAAATCTCTTCGGACAAAAACGGAAGAAACGAAGAAATGATTTTTGACAGATTAATCAGCGCCGAATAAAGAACCCCCGCCGCCGTTTCTTTTTCTTTTTCCGTTTTCGGCTTTTGAAATCTGCCCCTTGAGCGCCGGATATACCACAAAGAAAGATCATTAATAAAAAAATCTTCGATGGCCCTTGCGGCAAAAGACGGATTATATCGATCCATATTTTTAGTCACTTCTTCCATCAAGCTATTTAGGCGAGATAAAATCCATCTATCTAAGAGCGGAAGATTTGAATCTGAAGTCCGATTTCTTCCGCTATCGCTACCGAAGTCGGATTTCTCCGTCATGATTTTTATTCCATAGGTTTTGAAAAAAGTAAAACTGTTCCAAAGATTCATTAATTTTCTTTCCGATTCTTTGGCGGCGCCATAGCCGAATTTCAAATTATCCGCCGGATTTTGTTTGGCGTACATCCAGCGCATCACATCAACTCCCATTTTTTCCGCCACCTCGTCAAACCATATGGCGTTTCCTTTGGACTTGTGCATCTCCTCTCCTTTTTCGTCGCGCACCGAAGCGTAGCCGAAAACGGTCTTCATCGGCGGCGTCTTTTCCAAAACTTCGCTCATGACGATTAAAGAATAAAACCAGTTCTTGAACTGTCCCGGAAACGACTCGCAGACCAAATCGGCGGGAAACCATTGGCGCCAAAAACTCTTGTTTTCAAAATACCCCATGGTGGAATAAGGCACGATACCCGCGTCCAGCCAAGGATTGCCGACATCGGCAATTCGCAAGACCTTTTTGCCGCATTTCGGACATTTTATTTTTATATTATCAATCCATGGTTTGTGGGGAGAATAATTTTCAAATTTTTCCCAGCCCTCAATCGCCCTTTTCTTTAATTCCTCTTTGGAACCGATCACTTCGAAATGCCCGCAGGCGCATTCGAATATCGGCAGCGCCAGCCCCCAATATCTTTTTTTGGAAATCAGCCAATCGGACATATTTTTCAGCCAGTCAAGTTCTCTTTCAAGCCCGAAGGAGGGAATCCAGGTTATTTTTTTTGCCGCCGCCATTAGCGGCTTTCTCAATTTATCCATCGAGATGTACCACTCATCGGCCATTTTCCAGACCAGTTCGGTTTTACATCTCCAGCAAGTGGGATATCTGTGAATGTATTTCGGAGCGTCAAAAAGCAAATTAACGGTCTTCAAATAATCGATAATCATTTCCGGATGCTCTTTGGCGTTTTTTCCGCTGAAATCCCCCAATCCTTCCAAATAGATCGCGGCGTCATCAATCAGATTGATGACCGGAAGTTTTTCTTTTTTACCCAAGCGATAATCTTCCGCGCCCTGACCGGGGGCAATATGAACCAGTCCGGTCCCTTCTGTTTCGCTTATCGGCAAAATGCGCGAATCGGTCGCAACTATTTTGTGGGTATAATTTAATAAAGATTTTTTCACCGCCGGCAATTCATCAAACGGCGACGCGTAGGTTAATCCAACCAATTCTTCCCCCGCCAAGGTTTTAACGATGTCAAATTTTAATCTTTTTGCCGCCGCTTCTATTATATAGTATGTCTCTTTTTTATTTTCTCCGGTTGCTTCAACATATGTTTTATCGGCGTCAATGGCCACAGCCACATTGCCCGGCAATGTCCATGGGGTTGTGGTCCAAACCAGAAGATAGACGTTTTTTTTGTTTTTTACCGGATATTTTATGAGAATCGATTTGTGAGCAATTTCTTTGTAGTCCTCCGTCAAAATTTCGTGCTGGGAAATCGCCGTGCCGCAACGCCAACACCAAGGCACCACATCAAGCCCTTTGTAGAGCAGTTTTTTTTCATGGCATTTTTTCAAAAAGCGCCAGATGGCGTAGTTATTTTCATCGGACATCGTGTAATAGCTGTTCTCCCAATCCATCCATTGCCCCAATCTTATGGACTGATCCGTCTGAATGGCGGCGTATTTTTTCACCCGTTCTTTGCACTTTTCCACAAACTTGGCAATGCCNNATCTTTATAGGTTCGGCCCCAGGCGTGATGAACGCCCATGGGATTATTGGCGGTGATGGGGCCGTCCAAAAACGACCAGCGTTTTTTGTCTTTTATTTTTTTCCGGAGCTTCTCAAAAATCCCGTTCTTCCTCCAAAACTCCAAAATCTTTTCTTCGGTTTTAGGATTGAATAATTCCATGACTTTACATCTTATCAGGCGCCTTTATTCCCATCAAGTTTAAGACATTGGACAAAATGATTTTAGTGGCGGAAACTAAAGACAGACGGGCGGCAGTTAAATTATCGTCTTCCGTTATCACCTGTTGTTTTTCATAAAAATTATGAAATTCTTTAGCCAGTTCCAAAACATAGCGCGGCAGGCGGTGGACTTCGTAATTTTGGGCGATCTCTTCCAAAAGCTCCGGCAATTCAATAAGTTTTCTGATCAAATTCAGTTCCTCTTTTTCTTTAAGAAGTTTTGAGTTTTGAGTTTTGAGTTTTGAGTTTGTTTCGAATTTAGAATTTAGGATTTGGGATTTTCGCAAGATGCTTGCGATTCTCGCATGCGCATATTGAACATAATAAACCGGATTTTTCTGCGAGCGCTCTTTGGCAAGCGCCAGATCGAAATCCATATGGGTATTGGGCGAATACATCAAAAAGAAAAATCGCGCGGCATCAATTCCGACTTCATCAATGAGTTCTTCAAGCGTTATGAAATTTCCGGCGCGTTTTGAAATTTTCACTTCTTTGCCGTTTTTAACAAGCCGAACTAATTGGGAAATAATAATTTCCAATTTATTTTCAGGAATATCAAGCGCCGCGAGAGCGGCTTTAAGTCGCGGCGCGTAGCCATGGTGATCGGCCCCCCAGATATCAATCACCTTGTCAAATTTCCTGATTTTAATCTTGTCGGCGTGGTAAAGAATATCCGACATGAAATAGGTCTCTTCGCCGTTTTTCTTTATCAGAACCCTGTCCTCGCTATCGCCGAACTTGGTCGTTTTCATCCAGGTGGCGCCGTCCAGTTCATATACTAAATCTTTCCGCATTAATTCCTTCATTATTTTTTCATAATTGCCGCCGCGATACAGGGACTTCTCGGAAAACCAGTTATCAAATTTAATGCCCGCTTTTTTCACCGCCGGTTTGATATACTCTTCCAAAATCAATTCGGCCGCTTTCTGCCCGGCCTCCGATTCGCTAAGTCCCGTGTTAATTTCTTTCGCTATTTCATTGATATATTCACCTTTGTATAGTTTATCGATTCCAGGAATCGAGGAATCCGCCGAAGGCGGAGGGATAATTCCTGGAATCGATAAAGATGATCCCTGCGCCATTTTAATTGACCGCCCCAAATTTAAAATTTGCTCTCCTCTGTCATTAACATAATACTCTCGCGTTACCGAAAACCCCCGGCTCTCCAAAACATTCGCCAAAACATCGCCATAAAATCCGCCCCGCCCATTGCCCATGGTTAACGGCCCCGTTGGATTGGCGGAAACAAAATCCAAATGTATTTTCGTTGATGTTTCGTTTTCCCAGCCATAGACTGGTCCGCCTCTGACGGATTTTTCCAAAATTTTATTCAGCTCCGTTCGCAAATAATTGTCCGATAAAAAAAAATTTATAAAGCCATTTACAGCCTCGATTTTATCAAAATTTTCATTCCCTTCATTATTTAATTTTTCGGCCAAATCTTCGGCGATTTTTTGCGGCGCCTCACCAAGCGCTTTAGATAAAGCAAAAGCGACATTGGTCGTATAATCGCCATATTTTTTGTTATCCGGAATTTCAACCAAAATATCGCTCCCGAAATCAGGAGTTGTTTTACGGACAACACCGCCAAGCAGGGTTTTAATGATTGCTTTCATTATATTATTCACCATAATAAACGAATTTTGATAAAAATGGAACTGCTGATAGAATCAGATTATGGTCACATTCGCCGAAAACAGAAAAGCGCGCTTTAACTATGAAATCCTCGAGACATTCGAGGCGGGTTTGGTTTTATCCGGCCCCGAAGTAAAATCGATAAAAAACGGCCGGATGAATTTGGCCGGATGTTACATCAATATTCATGACGGCGAATTGTATTTAATTGGCGCTTCCATTGCGCCCTATCAGCCAAAAAATCAGCCAGCCGATTATGATCCGGCTCGTTCCAGAAAACTGCTTTTGCATAAGAAAGAAATTATGTCTTTGCTGGGAAAAATACAGCAAAAGGGATTGACATTGGTGCCGCTGAAAGTGTATAATAAAGGTCGCAGAATTAAGCTGGAATTTGCGATTGTTCGCGGCAAAAAGAAATACGACAAAAGAGCTGTTATTTCCAAAAGAGAATCCAAAAGAAATATTGAAAGAAGTTTGAAAATTGAAAATTGAGGGGGTGAAGGGCTTCGATAGAATTTTAAAATTAAATACGCAGGCCGAGGATGTCTCGTAACCTCGAAATTAAATCCTCGAGGCAAGGCAAATAATAACTGCCAAAACAAACTTAAATCCTGCTTTCGCTTTTGCCTAAGCAGCATCGGCCGCTTAATGTCCAATAGAGCGATACCGGTGTCAACCATTGGGCTTTAACCCGTAGAATTCTTCGCTCCGGGTGGAAATTACAGAAGAAACGGAAATTTCTTTTTTCGATTGCTCCAAGAGAACTTTCTGAAAAAATTAAGCAATCTACGCCTGTAGAAATATCTAATTGAAAAATCCTAGATGCGGGTTCAACTCCCGCCACTTCCATAAATTCAGATCCTGAATAATTTTTCTCTATCTTGCATTGCTTGATAGGATTCTTTTAGAAACACTTCAAAACCATTTTCTTTTTCAATGGTCTTTTTGTATAAATCAGAAAAATATTTCGGAGCGCTTTTGTTATTTATCTTGATTTTTTCATGTTCGCGATAGAAAACCGCCCTTTGTCTTAATAATTTTTGAATGCGAGAATCATTTAAAATTATTGGTGCCGCAAGCTCGCTCAAATGCCATTCAATATGGGGCGATTCAAACTTTTTATAATCCATTTTCGGATATAATTGTTTCCATTTTTCAAAATACAAAAAATGACAGATCTCATGCATTATAACCTCCATCGCGTAATTTATATTTTTATAGTTATAGAAAATTGAGAAACTCCAATCATTCAAAAAGCGAGGGCAGATCGGGTTGATAGACGCCATGGCTTTTATTATTTTTCTGTTTTTTGGCCAATCTATCTCTATTATTTCCGATAATATTTCAAAGTATTCTTTTTCTATTTTCCGCCATTCTTTTTGATATTTATCTTTGCCTTTTTCTATCGCTTCCTGATTATTTTTTCTAAATTCCACAATATATTCTTTTAAAAATTTGACTTGTTCATTTTCGGTTTTAAAAGAAAATACCTTTTTAATTTCAGGGTGTTTTTTGATTATATATTTCCCCCAGCCCCACTCATCTTTAAATAAAAAACCATGCACCCAGTCAATTTCTTTGGATAACGGGATGTCTGTGAACTTTATTTTTGGTAGATTCATAGGTAAATATTAGCATTTTTAGGCAAAAAAATAAAGCCCAATCGCATATGATTAGGCCTTAATTTATTTCGCATTATACAGTAAGCACATCGCAAGGTCTGGCGAACCGATATTTCCATTTGATAGATATGCTCGACTTCTACATCCCCCTTTGCACAATTCTTTAAATTGGCATTGGTTTGCGGTGTTACACTGTATTCCTCTAAACTTCTTGAAAACAGGTGATTTTTCCCAAATATTCTTTAACGAAGAACAATTAATATTTCCGGCTAAGAAATTTGAATTTTCTTTTTGCGTTAAAGTGGGGCAAAACGAAACATTGCCATAGGCATCAATAAACAACATTGACGACCCTATCCCGCAGGCGGGGATTGCCCAATCGGAAATTGAATCATGACTATCGAGAAATTCAAGCGAGTTTCGACCTTCTTGAAGTAGATCTGCAAATTCCTGGGCGGTAATAGTCATTTTAGCGTCAGCCCTGCCTATGGGTTCTACAGTTACCAATCTGTGCAAAACACCAAATTCATTTTTTATAAATTGAATGAATTGGCTCATTTCAGCAATGTTATGCCTGCCAATAGAGGTATTAATTCTGACATCGCAGTCCATTTGAAGTAACCTATGAATTGTTTTGATAGTTTTCTGAAATGCTCCGGGACTTCTTCGAAAAATGTCATGAGTTTTTTGATAGCCATCTAAGCTTACATAAAAGATCAATCCATAATTATTTTCAGATATATACCTAAAAACATCTTCAGTCAGTAATGTCCCATTGGTGAAAATCGAACAAGGAATCAATCTGTTTTGCGCTTCCCGAATAATGTAGATAGCGTATGGTAAAACAAACAATTCTCCGCCAGTAAGCTGAAGCTCCATTACCCCTAAGTCATCAATTTGAGAAATAAGTTTGTTAATATTGGTAAAAGTCATTTCTTTAGCATTCGCGCAATCAATAGAATCATTGCAATCTGGCACATAGCAATGTTTGCACCGTAAGTTGCATTTCTTGGTTAATTCGATAAATACTACTCTGAGTGGCGGGTCAGTTTTAACCTTTTTAATTAATCCTTGATTCTTTGGTCTTTTTTCAGTTACAAATCCTCCGGATATCAACTCATGTATTATTGCCACGCTTTGTTTTACAAGTTTTGCCTTTGTATCGGCATTAATGTATGCCCTGCTATCATTTTCTAAATCATGAAATGCTCCTGTCTGTTCATCAGATTCGAGATATAAAACAACTTTTTCTGGAATAAATATCTGTTCCATTTCTCTTCACCTCCTTTTGATAAAAAAGGGCCTAAAAGCAACTATGCTAATGAGGCCCTCCGGGTTTTGGGTTGCTTGTCGCCCTTATTTAAAGGCGTCGGCGATTTTCGGAATGGCCTTGCAGTTGCCGCCAATACACGAACCACCGCAACAAGCGCGCCCCACTTTGGCGCCATTATGCTTTTTTAAAGAAGCGATAATGGCTCTTGGTTGGAACTTACTCCAGTTTCTTTTCATGATTATTTCACCTCCTTTCAGGCAAATTTTGCTAAATTGTTAAAAAACTAACCAAAAAACTATAGCCATAATATACAGAAGGTTGCATATATTGTCAACATGCCACAATCCCCTATAATCTTGATTCCTAAAAGAACTACTAAATAATACTATGTAAGTAATTTTTGTAATACTGGGCTGGATTGGTAATAAGCCCAGAACCGGGACAGATAGGATTTTAATGCGTTCAATGTTTTCCTCGCCACTTCCACCACTTCCAACTTACACCAACTTATATCAACTTACGCCAAAATTAGATTGAAAAATAAAAAACCGCATCTCTGCGGCTTTTATAGAACTATTCACTTACTGATATTGACTAAAGAACTACTGTAACTTTTTTGAGTTGTCCGCGCATTCCTTTTTTGCGATCTATCAAATAAACATCAAATCCCTCTTTTTTCTGATCCTCAATAAATGCCAGATATGCGAGAGCTCTCTTTATGGCTTGCGTGTAAGAAGAATCCCTGTGATTATTTTTTATCTTGAGTAAATAATCAAAAGAAGTTTGATCCAAAATAATATTTAGATGCCTAAATTTTTCTCCTTCATTTTTATTGGTTCCCATGCTTTACCCTCCTTTGTCAAAGACCAAGTAAAAACCTGCTCTTAATTGAATTTAGATAGAATACTATATTTTTGATATCCTGTCAAACAGCAATTATAAATATGGTTTATCAAAGCCAACTAAGTTTTCCGCTTGTCTCGATATACTCTATAAATTGACTTTTTTGGTCTGAACGGTTATATTCTTTTCATTGCTTAAAAAACTCAAAATCAACAACCAAATAACCGCTCCGGAGTTGAGGGTCGCCGATGAGACCGGACAACAAATCGGCATCATGAGCCGCGATGAAGCGTTGAAATTGGCCAAAGAAAAGGGTCTGGACTTGATTGAGTTCGCGCCCATGGCTAAGCCGCCGGTCGCCCGTATTATGGATTACGGAAAATACGCCTACCGCGAAGAGAAAGAAGGGCGCAAACAAAAAGCCAAACAAAAAAGAGACGCGCTTAAAACGGTGCGCATAGGTCTTAACGCGGGATTGAATGATTTAAAAACCAAGGCGGAAAAGGCCGATGAATTTTTAGAAGAAGGCCTGAAAGTGCAGATAGAATTAATGCTCAAAGGCCGAGCCAAGTATCAAAAGGCCTTCTCCGATTTGGGCAAGCAGAAAGTAGAAGAATTTTTAAAACTGATAACCGTGCCGATAAAACTTATTTCCGAATTGAAAAAACAACCAAAAGGATTTAATGTGACGATCGTCAAACAATAATCATGGGAAAACTCAAAACCAACAAATCAATACGGAGCCGATTAAAAACAACCGGCAAGGGCAAATTGACGAGACGGGCAACCAACCAATCCCATTTCAATACGAAAACATCGGGAAAAGAGCGCCGATTAAAGCATGTAGACGCTTCAATTTCCGGCGCGGATAAAAAATCAATTAAGCGATATTTGCCATATAATAAATAAACTATGCCAAGAGTAAAAAGAGGAACAATTTCGGTAAAAAGAAGGGAAAAAACCCTAAAATATACCAAGGGCTTTAAGTGGGGTCGCAAATCAAAAGTGCGCGCCGCTAAAGAAGCGCTACTTCACGCGTGGACGCACGCCTATCGCGACCGTCGCGTGAAAAAGAGAACGGCGCGCGCCCTGTGGCAAATTCAACTTAATGCCGCCGTCAGGCAATACGGTTTAAATTACAGCAAATTCATCAACGGCTTGAAAAAAGCCAACATGGAACTGGATCGAAAAGTTATGTCGCAAATCGCCCGCGAATATCCGGAAGTATTTAAACAGATAGTTGAAAAAGCAAAATAAAAACCGCCTTTTAAAAGGCGGTCTGCTAACATTAAGTCAATTCCATGTTCTGGTTCAATAGCTTGTGACCACCCATAGATTAAAATAACGAAACTTGTAGTTCTATTTGCGATAGCAAATAAAGGGACATATTTTAGATTATTTTAAATTAAGTGAAATCTGTTCTTAAGGTCAAGTTCTATATCAACATCCTTCACTCTTAAAAACCTAACATAGGGCACAATATTAAATAGCTCCGTAACAAAATCGATTTCATCTTTACATTCGTACGGATGAATGAAAACGCTTTTTTGCATTGGATAAAACCCCAGTTCTTTNNTAATTTTTCCAAATCGTATAATAATATTTTTTTCTTGCCCGCATCGGTTAAAATAAGTTCTACTGTTCCATTATTATTCTCTTTGTAGTCTATAATTTTTGATTGGTATAATTTTTTGATAGATTCTCTTAAACTACGCTCGTTTATTTTTTTCCATTCTTTGGCAATATTTTTCACAATCCGAAAATAAGTATCCGGCCGCCGTGTCAAAGACAACGCGAGCCCGCCGCTTAAAAGAAGTAAAACTTTTTTATTTACCGATCCTATGCGCTTTATCATTACTATTATAATATGCGCCTTTATTTGCGATAGCAAATTAAACGGCGTATTCTTTGCTTGCCCTATTGTCTTATTTTAAGCAATTTCCTTATTGTTGATTTTCATGGTTGCGGCCATGATGATCCAATTCGATGACCGTGCTGTAAAGAGACATTTGAACTATCAGCCCCACCAGCGATAAAACGCCGACAATTAAAAATAAATTGTAAAAACCGAAATTTTCGGCTAAAACGCCACCAACGGCGGCCGCTCCGGCGGCCGCGAGTCCGACGCCAATATTTTCGAGGGTCCATTCAGTTCCTTCTCGACCCCTGTCAATATGCCGCGTGAAAATAGCATACCAGCCCGGATTGGCTAAAGCGCCGCCGATGCCTAAAACAATTTGCGCCAAATAAAGATGCCAAGGCATACTAACAAATAAATAGATAAACGGTACGACGCTGACCAGCGTTGAACCGGCGACCATAAATTTAAAATCGTCTTTTTCTCCCTTGTGACGATCTATGTATCTTGCGACCGGCATTTGCAAAATCGCCTTTGTTAACAGATTGAGAGTAGCTGCAAATCCGACCGTGGCGATAGTGGCGCCGGCAATTTGCTTAGTCACAAAAATCGCAAAAATCGGCCCGATCAAACCAAAAGCCGAGAAAAACATAATGTCGCCCAAAACCAGAACTCTAATGACTTTATTGATGAATGGCCCAAACATGTTGCTTTTATTGTATCATATAATGTCCCTACGAGGAATTGAACCTCGATCTCAGCCTCCGGAGGGCTGCGCTTTATCCGTTAAGCTATAGGGACGATATGGCGCCCAAGATTGCTATCGCGCCGATAATATAATAAAACGGTTTCGATAAACTGATTTTATACGCCGGTTGAATTTCTGATTTTTGTGATTTTTTATGCATCATTAAAATCACCACCACCTGAAAACCAAAAAATACCGCTCCGACAATATTAACGGTAGAAATGATATCCCTGGCACCCAAAAGAAACAATAACAGGGGCATTAATCCGGTCAGCGCCCAAGCGGATAGCCGGCTTAACTTAAGATCATACCAAAGTGTTTCCCTAAAATAGACGCCGTAACTCAACGCCGCGCCCGCCACAGCAAACAGCCCCAAGAGTGAACCAAAAAACATCATCCATCGAGAATTGAGGGCTTGAGAAAACCCTAACACGGCATCGGGCGAAGTCATCTGCCCGGAAACGCCCAAGATCACAAAAACAAATGCCAAATAAACCATGGCGGGAATTAAAGTGCCGTATTGAATGGCTTTTTTTAACTTATGTTTTTCGGCTCCCAAAAGATCTTCCATTTTAGGAATGACGGTATATCCCGTAATGGCAAAAAGAATGACGCCGTATGGCAACAATATATTTTTCATATTAAAGCCACGAAAATTATTCCAATCGATATACCCAAAATTAAAAATTAAAATTGCCACGACGGCCAAAATCATAATTGAACTAATATAAAATTCAGTTTTGCCGAATATCTTGGGTGGCAACAAAATCGCCAGAAACCAAACCGCAAAGAAGATCGCCGCGCTCAAAAATTCATTTAATCCCGTTAACAACGAAAAAAACCTGCCTCCAAAAATTATATAAATGAGCATTACGCCAATGCCGCCCAATAAAACAGAAACGGTAACCAATTTGCCCCAAGCGCCGCCCAAATACTCCGAAGCCAACCCCACCAACCGCTTATGGCCACTGGCGCGCAGAGTAATTTCGCCAAGAATTTGCTGAATAATTAAAACAATAAAAACAAGAATCACAAATTCCGCCAACGCCGCAAAAAATCCGGCTTTGGCAAAAACATAGGGCAAACTAAAAATGCCGGCGCCAATGGTAGTGCCGACAAGAGACAGCGTCGCCAGCCAAAAATTCTTGCCATGTTTATTCGCGAAGATTGTCATCGTGCTTACTGACCGGCTTATTGTTTTTCGTCTTGTCTTTTATCAATACCATTTTTTCTTTTTTGACCAGTTCCAAAAGTTTTTCCAAAAGCCGTTTGGGATCGGTATCATAAATGATTTTTCCCGGACCGCGATGCGACTTGCCGACAATTTCTCGAATCATATCCGCCGTGCCGCCGGTGCCCTCCAAAATACCGATGGGTTTGTCATCTTCAAAGGCAATGGTGAATTCATTGAGAGTGCCCATGCGGCCGCAAATCACAACAACCGCATCGGCCGATCGCGTCAGTAGCAAATTCCGTCCCGAATAGTCAAAACCGGTATAAACAATCAAATCAAAATAATCGGTGGGCAGACGGTATGTTTTAACATGCGCCTTTTCCGTCGCCGCCGGAGACAAGCCGATAGAAATGCCGCCCTCTTCTTTGGCGCCGCGAGCGGCCCAGTACGGAATGCCAATAGTAGCGCCCGTCAAAACGACCCCGTTTTGGCGAATAATTTCTTTTCCCATTTCCAAAGCCATCTCCAGCGCGTTTGGATTGCAATGGTCCGTTTCCGCCGCTCCCGAAACGGCAATTTTATATTTTAAGTCCTTCCCATTTTTTGTCATCACTTTGAGTAATTTCATACTACCTAAAAAAACCATTAAAATCAATTCTGTTGATAAGTCCGCCACCGTTAATCGCAAGAAATCTTAAAATCTAAAATTAAATGCCCTAAGAATTATTCTTTAATATCGCGATAAAAACTCACTAAAAAGCCAAAAAGATACGATATATTAAATCAATTTTACTGACAAGCATTTAGATATTTGGATACAAAAAATTAATGCCAAATCGGGTCTTGACACAAGTTGGATTTTTTCAATTAAATCTCGCCCGTGTGGATAACCAAGAGTTAGTTATCTCAAACTTGCTGCCAACAAATAATCCACCTCGGCTCAACAGCTATTCAACATTTTATAAACATACGTTAAAATCCACAAAAATATGTTTTTTCTATAAAAATTTTTACTGCAATATCGCGCTTCAATAATATTATGCAAATCCATTTTTCCAACCCCCTTGCCAATTGAGTTAAACTTTTGCTTCTCAATTACTATATTTTCTCAAAATTACTACNNAATTTTTTTGATAATAAAAATAATAAATTGGCTGATTAGCAACTAATGGGCAATCGATAATAAACTGGCAGAAAATAAACAGAAAAGCAAATAAAAAATTTGAACAAAAGATAATAAAAGCCACGATCTAAATATAAAAAATAGCGTCCAATAATTTAAATGTCCGCCATAGCGAATTTAGCCATGGTAGCCATCTCCGGGGTCACATCATGCTCTCATCAATCCCCGATTCTTTCAAAATTTTATTTCGCTCGTCGCTCCTCATCTGTCTAATAGGCAAAATCGCGTAAGGCGAATTGAATCCGCCCAAAATATTTTGACTTACATGGCCGACAGTCGGCGCCGATTGTTTTTCTTCGGCAATAAATTCGCGCTGTTTCAGTTCTTCCAAAATTTTTGTTCCCAATTCGTTATTATAATCGACAAATTTGGCGAGCTTTTTTGAATTGTTTTTGATAGTTGGTTTGGCAGAAAAAATTTCGGAAACAAACTTATTTGAAAGTTTATTCCTGAAAGCGGGATGATCCGGGTCGGCGAAGTTTTTGACATAATCAAGCATCCATTCATTGGTGGTAATATAATAACTGCCCATTTTTTTGCCGTTTAATTTTCCCTGCCTGATCATCAGCCCCAGATGATCTCGGGTATAGCCATATAATCCAGCGGCTGTTTTAAGAGATATGTATTTATTGGAATTAGAATTGCCCATAAAACTTACTACTTACTAATAGCGCGATATGATATTTATCTTATTATAACAAAAAAAGCGCGATATCCACTAAAATCTGTGGATAATTACCGCGCGATTTACAGGCCGCCGACAATATCCACTTGAAACTGCCGCTTGACCGATCGAAACGAGCCCAATGATTTGACGGTGTAATTCGGTGAAGCGCCGTCCGCCGATGTTTTCACCGAAGCGCCGTTGAACATCATAATATTCCCGCCGGGAATATCGGTGCTATTGCAATCCACCGATCTGCCCTGCCTGATATTATACAGTTGGCACTCCACTCCAGAATCAGCGGCGTAAATGGCCGACACGGAACTGCCAATGTCTTCAACCAGTTGCATCTGCGTTATGACGATATTGGCAATCATAGAAGCGATCAGCATAACGGCGGAAATAATAATCACCGTAAGAATAAGCGCCACTCCTTCTTCCCGATTGATAGTTTTTTTGTTTGAAAATTTCATAATTTAATTTTTCAATAGCCGCGAGCTGACGGTTGTCTGGACTTTCAAAGTGGAACTTTGGGCGCCGACTTTGCTCGTGGCGCCCATAGCGATGGTAACGCGGGGTTGTTGCCCCATCAGGACAAATGTCAAATAATCGATAGTGGTTTCCGGTCCGGTAACTCTCAAGTAATTCGGATCATCATAAGATGATGTTTCCGATTTTTCAACGGCGCCGCCATTAAGGCGATAAATAACTTTGCTGTCTATCGCGTTTGTAAAATTCAATTGGCTGCCGCCGCCGGTAAAGTCCCTGCCGGTTCTTATTTCTCTCGCCATTGATTCCATGGCGAATCTTAGATTGTCTTCGACATTTTTCACGGCGATAATGCGCCGCTGATAGCCGGTGGCTAAAATGAAAATCCCAAAAATCACAAATGAGACCAGGCCGAAAATCCCGATGGCCACTATCAGTTCTATCAAAGTCATCCCCCTTTCTTTATTATTGGTTATTTTCTTCATTTCCAATTGAATAAATGTTCCTCGGCGGAAAGTTTATAATCCTTACCTCTTCTTTGCCACAAAACCTCTGAAACGACTAACATTTCATAGTCATGTAGTTTGCTTATGGAAATTTTTCTGACAAAAGGAGTGATCGCGCCAACATAATATCTATAAAATCCGTTATTATCCAATAACAATGGCGCGTTAACATCTTCGCCACGAACAATTGTCGTAGAATCATAAGCCACACGGTAGATACCATTCTCATCTAACCACCTGTCCCAAGCCGCGCCCTGATGCCAATTATTGTCCCTGATGTTTCTTATTACCTCGATGCCCTCCATCGCTAAATTAGCCGCCACCAGGCGATCTTGAATGTTGGAAACATAAACCAGCGAAGTATTAATCAAAGCGAGCGACGATATCAAGCCGGTAACGATAAGCCCGACGGCAACGATGGTTTCAAGTAAAGTAAATCCTGAATTTTTCATGGAGATGAAATAAATCCTGTTTTGTTAATGGTTATCGTGCGCGTTGAAGAATTTTTATTAACTAAAATAATATTTATTGTATTACTCCCGTCTTGACCACCATAAAAAGATGTAAAACGCACAAGCGGAGCTGGCGGAGTAAAAACAACATCCGAAATATTAATATCCAGAATATTATTGTTTATGCTCTTAATTTTAACGCCCGCTTCAAGATTGACAGTTTCCAGTTCTTCTCCACTATCCATTTTATAATTTCTGCCAAAGCAATTTTGAGCTATGGTCGTATCGGCAAAGATAGCATAACTCGTCGAATCAACTCCGTTGAAATGAACCCCCCAGCCGCAGGGAACTTTCGAGTCCTTAAAAACCTTGGATGAAAGCGCGTTATTTTCGGCTTTGCGCAAGTTCAGCGACAAATTCTGCGCCGACCGAAAAAGGGCCGCGTTTTGTTTTTCCGAACCGACATTAAAAAGCACGATGCCCGTAATAACGGCCATAATCCCCAAAACAACGACTATTTCCACAACGGTAAAGCCCTTATTCATAATAAAAATCTAAAAAATAAACAAACTATTTACAAAATCGGAGAAAAAGAAAGCGACAGCCGCGCCGGCAACCAAGAACGGGCCGAAAGCGATTATGCTTTTCAAAGTCCTTCGGCGCGACGCTATGAGCATTATACCAAAAACGGCGCCGATAACAAAAGCCGAAGTAAAGGCGGCAAGCGACAGCCATGGGCCTAAAAATAATCCGATTAAAAACGCCAGTTTGGCGTCGCCCAAACCCATGGCTTTTCCTTTGGAAAAATAAAAGAATAAAAAGAAAAATAAAAAGGCAGTGGCGGCGGTAAGCAGAACCCCCCCGAGCCCCCCCTTATCAAGGGGGAGATTAAACAAATTATAAATCAGAGCGACGGCGATGGCCGGATAAATGATTTTATCCGGAATTATTTTCCACTTGAAATCGTAAACGGCAATGACCAAAAGGGCGGAAAAAATAAAAAGATAATAAACAAAATTTAAAACCCCCCCGAGCCCCCCCTTATCAGGGGGGGTAACATAAAACGCTCCAACCCAAATCAAACCGCTTAAAATTTCAACTATCGGATACTGCCAGGAAATCTTTTTTTGGCAATAGCGGCAGCGGCCGCGAAGAAAAATAAAACTGAAAAGCGGGATCAAGTCAAACCATTTTAATTTGGCCCTGCATTCCGGACAAAAAGACCGGCTAAAACCCAAGGGTTCGCCGGTCTTTAAGCGATAAATCACGACATTAAGAAAACTGCCGAAAATCAAACCGAAAACCAGAGCCAAAATCATACCTTACTGGGCGATATCGTAGCAGTATCTGGTATTATCTGTAGTATCGCAGCTTGACGCATCGGCGCCACTAAACCCACCGGAAGTATATATAGCAGATACTGGGCACTTATTATCAGTTGCCGCGTTTGAAAGACAATCTGTATCTTGTTTTAAAAGCGAACTGTCTTTTTCTTCCAAGCTCGCACCAACATGGTATAATTGGGGGCCCAAAGCGTCAGTGGGTGTGTTATATTCGTAATAATAGCAATCGTCGGTATTGTCGGCGGCAGCGTCGGCACAGGCACCCTCGGCTATTGGATCGGTTGGTCGTTTTGGCAATTCTGCAGTAGCGCCTACCATAGCTGACAATGCTGTTGGATAATAACCGTTCTTGCCATAATAGCTTTCCAATGCTGTTTGAATCGTTCTGATATCGGCCACTCTTTTAATATCTCGGGCTTTTTTCCTGGCGCCAGTAAGATTAACTACGATAATGGATGCTAAAAGACCAATAATACCGATAACCACCAAAAGCTCCAACAAAGTGAATCCTTTTGGCAGGCCTCGGGTAAAGTTTTTTGTTTTATTTTTAGACATAACTTGAACTATTAATTATTATCTGTTGTACCCAAACAAAAACTACTGTGCCAAATCGTAGCAGTATCTATCTGCGCTACCGCCACAACCAGTATTTTGATTACCATTAAACCCGCCGCCGGTATAAACAGCTCCCGTGGGACAGCCGGCGCCACTGATAGAATTACAGTCAGTATCCTGATTTAACAGCATGCTACCACTTTCTTCCAAACTCGTGCCAATGTGATAGGATTGGGGCGGCTTTCCAGCGCCCTTAGGTGAAAAGTAGGCATAAAAATAACAAGCGTCACTATTGGTGGCCCCAGTACAGTCGGTGGCGGCGGAAACTATCGGGTCTTTTGGCCGCGATGGCAACTCTGCGGTAGCGCCAACTAAATCCTGAATCTTTGTGGGATATTTACCATTTTTCCCATAGTAACTTTCCAACGCTGTCTGAATCGTTTTAATATCGGCCACTCTCTTGATATCTCGGGCTTTTTTCCTGGCGCCGGTGAGATTAACCACCACGATGGACGCCAAGAGCCCGATGATGCCGATGACGACCAAAAGTTCCAGCAAGGTAAAACCCTTCGATGAACTCAGGGCAAGCCCTTTTTCTTTTTTAAATTTAAACATAATTTTTAATTTACTAATTATAACTATTTTATATTATTTGTATCGACCTCGCAAATTTTAAAACGCATTAACCAAATTGTATATCGGAACCAGAATTGCCGCAACTAAGATACCCACACCCGCCCCCAGCACCACAATCATAATCGGCTCGATCAAATTTACGATGTTGTCAAACGCCTTGTTGACTTCTTCGGTAAAGAAAACCGCCACCTGCTTGAGAATCGTGTCCAGTTTTCCGGTCTGCTCGCCGATGGACACCATCTGGCTGACCATGGGCAGGATTTCCGAATGGCGGAAAAAAACCGCGCTGATAGCGCCGCCCTTTCTGACCGCTTCGTTGGCCTCAAGAATGATGTTGCGATAAACCGCGTTGCCGACAACATCGGCCGCAATCTCCAGCGACTGGGAAATGGAAATGCCCGCCGCCGAAAGCGTCGACAGCGTTTCCGAAAAGCGCGCCAAGTATATTTTTTTCAGCAGTTCCCCGAAAATCGGCAGACGCAGTTTGAAACCGTCGTATACCAATCTCCATTCCGGGGACTTTTTAATGGAAATGTGAATAAAATAAAGGCCGGCGCCCAAAATGCCGAAGAAAATAATCCCCCAATTCTTCATAAAATTCGACGCTCCGATAAGCATTCGGGTCGCCCATGGCAATTGTTGTCCGGATTCCGACAACACGGCCGTTAAACTGGGAATAACCCAAATCAACATAGCGGTGCCAACCAGAATAAAAGTAACTACGATAAATGCCGGATAAATCATCGCCCCCTTGGCTTTGGAATTCAAAAGATATTGGCGGTTGATGTATTCGGCGAGATAGGTGAGCGATTCCTCCAACCGTCCCGAAAGTTCTCCCGATTTTATCATCTGGATGAAAAAATTGGAAAATACCCCGGAGTGTTTCGCCAGCGCTCTTGAAAAAATCACTCCGGCGTCCACATCGTTAGCGACTTCCGTTATGATCTGGGCAAATTTTGGGTTGGTGATTTGCTTCGCCATCACCCGCAACGACTGGACCAAAGGCACTTTCGCCTGGACCAGTGTCGCCAATTGTTTGGCGAATAAAACGATGTCCTCGCTTTTGACTCTGGTCAGATAAAGCATCGCCAGATTATTCAAATTCTCCAAAGATAGATCCCGCTTTTTAACGAACGGCTCTATTTTGGTGATAATCAACTGCCGATTTTGCAAAAAGGAAGTCGCCGCCTCAATAGACGGAGCGTCTACGATATCGGATTCTTGTTTGCCGTCGCGAGTTCTGGCCGTATATTGAAATTGCGTCATTTTGGATATTTATTATTTTATCGTTTCCAATTGCTTGGGGCTTAAGGAATACGCCATCGCCGTTTCCAACGAAATTTCATTCCGACGAACCAGTTCCATCAAACTGCGATTGAGAGAAATCATGCCGCTCTCAAGAGATGTTTCAATGACCAAATCCAATTGATGCGCCTTGTTTTCGCGGATCAAATTGGAAACCGCGCTGTTGGCGAACATGACCTCGGCGGCCGGAATACGGCCGCCGGAAATTTTTGGCAGAAGCCGCTGAGAAACAACCGCCGAAAGAGTATTGGCGAGCTGAAGCCGGATTTGATTCTGCTGGTTGGGAGGAAAAATATCGATAATCCTGCTGATGGTCTGGCTGGCGCTGTTGGTGTGAAGCGAGGATAAAACCAAATGCCCCGTTTCGGCCGCCGTCAGGGCCGCGGCGATAGTTTCCATATTGCGCATCTCGCCTACCATTATGATATTGGGATCTTCGCGGAGAGCCGCGCTCAACGCGCCGTGGAACGACTTGGTATCGCTGTTTATTTCACGCTGATTGACAATCGATTTGTCGCCGATGAAAAGATATTCTATCGGGTCTTCAATGGT
>DMPO01000007.1 GCA_003455995.1 Candidatus Azambacteria bacterium
CCTTAAAATTCTAATATCTAAACTCTAAATCCTAAATAATGCCTAAATTCAAATTTCAAAATTCTAAACCCGGTCACTTTGATTTTTCTAAAATGGCTCCGAAGATCTTCATAAGTTCTCCAATTTCTTGGACAAGCTTGCCGCGTTCAAGCTCAAGCTCTGGTTCTCTTATATCAACCAACTGTAGCCAATAGCGGGTTTCTTTCGCTTCCTTCCGCGATATTTTAACCCGCATAATAAAATCTTTCTTGCTTAATGATTCGTTTGCTTCTATATAATTCGCTCCCACAGAACCGGATGAACGGATAAGTTGCTTGCCATCTTCAAAATTTCCAGTTGTTTTCGGTAATTTTTTCACAAATTCGCGGGTGCGTTTTGCAAACTCAAATGTCCTTTCTTCAAGGTCGTATTGTTTTGAATTTTGTGTTTCTGTCATTGGGATTTGTTTAGAGTTTAGAATTTAGTGCTTAGGATTTTATCTTCCCAGATTGTAGAGCCGTTTAATCTCATCCGCCGAAAGCGCGCGGTTGTAGATGCGAACGTCGTCCTTTGACTACGCTCGGGATAAATCGATGAGGCCGTTACAATAATTTTCAATTATCAATTCACAATTTTCAAAAACTCAATAAGGTTTTGTCGTATTTAAATCCTTTAATTTATCAAAATGTTTGGCATTCCGAGTTACCAAAGATAAATCAAATTCTAAGACACTGGCGGCAATAATCATATCGGCAAACGGCCGTCCATAATCTCTTCTTAATTCTCCGGCGCGTTTGGCAATTTCGTAACTTAATCCGATAACGCTGAAATTGCCTAAAAACGCTTCGATTTGTGCTCTTTTTTGGGTGTCTGCGGTTTCTTTTCCTGAAAAAATTTCGACAACGCTCACAATACTTATCCAGAGCGCTTGTTCTTTGCTTGCGGACAATAAAAATTCGCGGGCCTTGTTTTGGCCACGCAAATAATCTATAAGAATATCCGAATCAACACAATATCCTTTCATTTCATTGCCTCCAGGATTTTCTCATTTTACCTACATAAAAAACGGAGGATTTATTAGAAAAACTTTTCTTAAGCACGCCAAACGCGCTATCCACAAAGCTTTTTGTTTTTGCTGTATAGTACAAAGGCCTGGAAATAGATTCCATTTTTTTCACTGTCTCCAAAAGCGTATCGTATTTAGATTTAGGTATAGTAACTGTTACCATAACCACATATTAGCATATCATTATTACTAGCGCAAATCTACTTCCCCAGATTGTACAGTCTCTTGATTTCATCCGCCGTCAGCACCCTGTTGTAAACGCGAACGTCGTCGATGAGACCGTCCACAATAATTTTCAATTATCAATTCACAATTTTCAATGAATTTCTAATTTTCTAATTTTCATTTTCTTAATTCTTAAACATTATCTTTTTACTTTACCGTGTAATTATTCGCGGAAAAAGCATATTGATCCACAAAAATATTTCTTAACGGCGCGATTGAATTTAATTCATAAAATACCAAAGTTGCTTCGCGATATTCGTTTTCTTCAACGCTTCTATAGGAAAGCGGGGCCAGTCCGTGCGCTAAAAGCAAGGCGTTAGCCATCAACCGGGACGTGCGCTTATTGCCGTCTTCAAATGGCTGGATGTAACTAATACCTAGAAGAGCAACCAGCGCTTTATCGTAGGCGGTTTTCATGCGCGCTACCGCTAGAGAAAGCTGGCTAATCGCTTCCTCAATTTGATAACTATTATCGAGAGGCCTGTATTTTGATCCGACAACGCCGACAAGCCTTTTCCGAAAACCCAAACCTACACTTAAATTTTTAACTAAAATTGCGTGCAATTTTTCCAGATTAGCGCGGTTGAGCGTTTTAAATAGAGCTTTGTTTTCATGAATAAAATTAAACGCGTCTTTATGATTCAAAATCATTATCGCCTCTTTTTTATCGTGGCCCGGCGCTTCTTTGTGTTCCAAGATCAACTTTTCCGTATCCAAAAGAGTATAGGTGTTGCCTTCTATTTTTGAAGATTTCCACGAGAGCTCAATCACAAGCCGTTCCAATTCTTTTTTTTGTATGGTTATAGGCAGATCCGCGGTTTTTCTTTTATATTCCATGGTTGCGCTATTTAAAGTTTTTAAATCTTTATCTTCAAATATCTCGCTGGGCAATGCGGGGAAAAGCTCAAAATTAAAACCGCTCATGCCGTACCGCCTGTCCGGTTCCGCGGCGCAATATTCCCTGGCGTCGATATCTGCGAAAATTCTTCCCGGTGTTGAAACATCGTATGAAGTCGCGCGTCCTGATCCTTGTATTTCCAAAAGGCGCCTCAACGCCATTTTGGATAAAATCCGCTTGACCGTTACCAGAGAAATTTCTTCTCCAAAATTGACTAATTCACTATATACCGCAGATGATGGCATTTTACCTTTTTTAAGGAAAAGCGCGATAATTCTTTGTTCTTTTGGGCTTATCTTAATCATATTCGTATCATTTAGATTGGTTTATCGTATCATATTGATATGAAAAACGTAACATACTAACGGCCTAAATTGTAAAGCCTCTTAATCTCATCCGCCGACAGCGCGCGGTT
>DMPO01000001.1 GCA_003455995.1 Candidatus Azambacteria bacterium
AAACAAAACAATGAGCGTCGTAAAGCGGTTTTTGCGGCGCGAATGAAGCGCCCGCCCGGGCGGACATGCCTTCCCCCGCCTCGGCGGCGAAGCTGGCCCCCGAAACAGACGCTTCAATCGGCCGAGACCACTCAATAATTTTTTGTTCAACTTCTTCGCGGGCGGTTCCGTATCTTTCTCTTGAACGCTTGATAATCTCGTCGCGATAACTCACTTCGGGTTTTGGAATCGGCGGCAAGGTCGCAGCCGAAAACGGTCTTGAAGCGATGCCGTCGATCATTAACTTCAAATAAATGCTCGCGAAACCCAGATTCACTATATCGTTCAACATAAATTCCGGGCTGAATTCTTTTTCCAAAAATTCGGCGTCGGCCCCGCCGACCCGGCAGGTTATCATCGTTCCGACATTCCCGAAAACCGCGTCCCTGACTTCTTCCTGAACTTGAGTGATGNNGCAAAATTCTGAAACTCGTCAACGTAAAGAAAAAAATCTTTGCGCTCCTCTTCAGGCGTATCAACCCGCGACATGGCGGCCAACTGAATCTTTGTGATAAGCATCGCGCCGAAAAGCGCCGAATTATCTTCGCCGATCCTGCCCTTGGAAAGATTCATAATCACAATCTTCCCTTCGTCCATCGCTTTTCGGATATCAATGGCCGAATGAGTTTGTCCGACAATGTTGCGGATCAACGAGCTTGTCAAAAATTGACCGACTTTATTTTGAATCGGCGCGACGGCTTCGGTCTGGAATTTATCCGAATACTTGGCGAATTCCTCCGTCCAAAAACTCTTTACCACGGGGTCTTTAAGCTGTTCAACGATTTTCTTCCTAAACTGTTTGTCAACAAGCATCCTCATAATCCCCAAAAGAGTGCTGTCCGGAACTTCAAGAAGCGCCATAATGGTGTTTCGTAAAACATGCTCAAGCCGCGGGCCCCATGTCTCGGCCCATAATTTATGAAAAACGCCGACAAGACCCGAAGCCATCAAATGCCGCTTGTCAGGGTCAACATTTTCAATCGCGTTAAAAGCAATCGGAAATTGAATATCCGCCGGATTAAAATAGATCACGTCGTCAATCCGCTCTTCCGGAATGTAATCAAGGAGCTTTTCGGCGGTATCGCCGTGCGGATCCATGAAACCAATGCCTTCGCCGGACTGTATGTCCTGGATGGCCATATTTTCCAGAATCGTGGTCTTGCCCATGCCGGTCTTTCCGATGACGTACACGTGTTTGCGCCGGTCCTGGCGCTTTATTCCGAATCTGGTTCGCTTGTCGCGAAAATTTGCCTCCGCGAAATATGTGATATCGTCCATAGTGTTTTTATTATGTCGGCAGACCGATTGGCGGATCGCCTTTCTTGGCTTCTATCCGGCGAACCGTCGGCGCTTCAATGATGTAAGTCGGATAATGATAAATCGTCGCCCATTCTTCAATGTTCAAAACAAAGGGTTTGGACGTAAACATTCTAAGTTTATACGCGTTCAAAAGCCGTCTTTTTTTGGCGTATTCCCGCCGCTTTTTGAAAAAATAATCAACCGACGTGCTTGCCAGCTTATTTGGCCTGAAGCCGTTGAGATTCAAAGTATTGAACAATTTGAAAGTTCCGATAATTGCCGAAATGTTCCCGCGGGAAAAAATGTCGCTTCGGCCGATGTAAATGAAACGAATAGCCGTATCCATCCCGATTTTTGAAAGGTTCATTTCTATCGCCGCGACAACTTCTTTTTCGCCCGGCGACAAATATTGCATCAAAGAAGCCATTGCTTCTTTTTTTTCGTCCGCGGAAAGCTGTTCGGGAATTTTGTACAAGCCGATGATTAAATCCCGGAAAAACTGACCGACCCAGACAAGGGCTTTCCACAAAGGACCTTCTTTTGACGGAATTTTCTTGCCGATTAATTTCGCGACCAGCGCGTCTCCCTTCTTTTTCCATTCGTCGTCCGCCGGTTTGACAAGATATTGAAGCCAGATTTGTTCGCCGTCTTTTAGTTTGCTCAAAACCTCCGCGAGGTTCGCCAGCGGATCAAGCCGTTTTTCTTCAACCTGTTCCTCAAACGCGATGTATGTTCTGATGGGATAAGCGTCTTCTTTCACTAATACGAATTCCGTGCCCCACAGATTATAATCCTTGTTCGGAACGTCTTCGGGCACGTCAAAAACATAATCCGGCGCCTCTTTGATTTCGGCGTCCGGATACTGGGAATAGATGTTCGCTTCAACCAAATTTCTGAAGCCGACCGGAGTGCGAATAAAAAAATAAATGTCGCCGTTTTTGCCGACTATCTCGCAACTCATCCACTGCTGAATCTTTCCCTCCCACCATTTTTCCACGAAATTCGCGCCGCTTTTGACGCCGGACAATCCGGCGAAAAACTGCTCCATCGCCTTGGGCGTCTTTAATATTTCTTTCGGAATTTTAACCTCCAAAAGCACCCAGTTTATCGCTTTGGCGGTTAAAGTTTGGATGTAAACGAGCCAAAGAGCTCTAAAGAGTAAAAATAAGACTATTGGTGAATATATCCACCAATAGCTTAAAAAAATATCTACGGTTTTTGCCAAAAAGTAAGGCATCGTTGGCCGTTATGCTTCGGCGGTAATCGCTTTGTCTTTAAGCGAATATTTGCCGTCCGCGGTCCGTTCAAAATAATTCCTGTTCTGAAGATTCAATAAAATCGTATTTGCCTTCACCAAACGCTGAGCCGTTACTTTGTTGATGATTTCGTCTTTGGAAAGAGGCCGGCGGCTTTTTTTAAACAAGTTTAACAAAACATCCTTGACAGTTCCGGGTTCATAACCCCAGTCCTTCAAAGCGTAAATTCCCCGGCCGATCAGCACGAAACGCTGGTCTTTAATCAGTTCGTTGTGGACCGTCTGCGGATGCGCCGAACGCGAATCAAAAGAGGCCTTATTTATATGCTCGGCGACTTCCCGGAAATGAAGGGGCTTGCCGTGCCTCTTGAAAATTAAATGGGCCTTGTCGCGAACGCCGCGGGGATTGATGTCGGCCCAATGAACGAGTCCGTATTCGCCGAACGGATTGTTCGCTATCTCCTTCGCGAGCGCCAAAGAAGAATTGGTAATTGTGTCGGACACGAGAGAAAAACCGACCGTTTGTTTGAGATGCCGCGCGCCGACTGCCAGAATCTCGTTTTGCGAAACGGGCCGGCGAATCATCCGGAGTTCCTTTACGATCTGATTTATCGCTTTCTGAACTTTTGCCGCGGAATTTTTATTTATCGTCCAGGCGGCGTTATATTGGCGGCCAGCTGGCAAATAATGAAAATTTTTGTTCAAATACAAAGCGAAATAAAACTGCCGCGGCGCGAGATTAATCGTCTGCCCCAATTCTTTATAAAGCGATTGCTCCTCCTGAAAATCGCCACGGTCCCTCAAATGGCTTTGCGCCAATTCAAAAAACGAATTAAGCGACTCAAGGCGCTGCGGCTGTCTTAACACGCTCAAGCCGTCGTATTCAATTTGCCTGACCCGCTCGCGGGTGATGCCGTATTTCTGACCGATTGCCTCAAGCGTAATCGCTTCGGCTTGATTCAAGCCGAATCTTTTTTCAATCACGTCTTTCGTCCGCGACGGCAAAGAGGCGGTCATCTCAAAAATAATTTTTTGGATGTTCAATTTTTGACAAGTATTTTTCCCGGCCATATCTTAAAATATTTAGATATCGTAATTTAAAGAATATCATCAGCCCTCTAAACTGTCAAGTCCCTTACCTTCCTTTCCGCGCCCACAACTCCCAGCTAACCNNGATTGATCTCGTCAGGGTCTCGTTCACGCTTTTGTTCACGATATCGTTGAAATGTTCAACGCCTCCTTTTTTAAGATTCTCCCTGATTCTGTCAAAGACAACAATCGTGTCATGCACCGAAAAACCCAAAACCGTCAAAATCGCCGTAACGAACAGGGTATCAATTTCCACGCCGTAAAATTTGCCCAAAAACGAAAAAACGCCCAATGGTATCGAAACATCGTGAATCAGCGCCAGAACGGCGACCACTCCATACTTCCAGGAAGCAACCGGTTTGGAAACCTTGCGAAAAGCCCAGGCAAGATAAATGACTATCGCGAACAACACTATGATAATTGCCTGCACCGAACGCGTCTTCAATTCCCTGCCGATCGTCGGACCAACGGATTCAAATCTTTTTTCGTCCACTTCCTTCCCGTCTTTCAGGGCGCCGAGAATTTGCTGATGAGTCGATTCGTCAACATCCTTAAGCCGGAGCATGACCGCGTTCTGGTCCGTCGGGGTAATATTTACGGTACCTAAATTCAGCGGCTCAAGTTTTTGCTTAATCTCTTCAATCGCCGGACGCGCGTCTTTATAACCAACTTCAATTAAACTTCCGCCGGTAAACTCAATGCCGAGTTTCAAACCCCAAACAATCAAAAAAACCCAGCTTATCAAAACTAAAATTCCGGAAACGGTATAGTAAATTTTTCTGTAGCCGATGATGTTCATAAATTGTTGGTTGTAAATAAAATTTTATTTTCCTCCGAAAAGCCATTTGACTTCTCCCAGCCGCGTTCCAACGAAAATTCTCAACAGCGTCCTGCTTACGCTTATTGCCGAGAACATGCTGATTAAAATGCCGATTGCCAAGGTCAGGGCAAAACCCTGAACAATACTCGTTCCGAACCAGTAAAGAATGGCACAGGTGATGAGCGATGAAACATTCGAGTCGCGAATTGATGTCCATGCTCTGCTAAAACCCTCTTCAATGCTTCCCGCCAGATCGCGGCCGCGCCTTCTCTCTTCTTTCATTCTTTCAAAAATCAAAATATTGGCATCCACCGCCATGCCTATGGAAAGGATGAAGCCGGCGATTCCCGCCAATGTCAAAGTCACCGGTATTAGTTTGAATAGCGCCAAGACCAGCGCCGCATAAATTAACAAAGCGATCACGGCAACGATGCCGGGAAAACGATAATACAAAATCATGAATATCACCACCGCCAAAAATCCGATAAGACCGGCCATGATGCTTTTATTTAACGAATCCTGGCCCAAGCTGGCGCCCACCGAGTCCTGCGATATAAGTTTAATCGGCACCGGCAAAGCGCCGGCGTTCAAGCGCTCGGTTAATTTTTTCGCTTCATCAATTGTAAATTTTCCGGAAATGACCGCCGATCCTCCACTGATCGCCTCGCGAACCACGGGAGCCGAAATAGGCAAACCATCGAGATAAATGCCCAATTGTTTTCCGACATTTTTTTTGGTCAGTTCTTCAAATATTTTGGCGCCGTCATCGTCAAACTGAACGCTCACTTCCGGCTGGTAAGTGCTTTGATTAAATTCAACTTTCGCGTTTTTAATGTATTTTCCGTTTAAATTGGTTTCGGAAAAATAGGGATCCATTGCCAGATATTCCGGAATTTTATTTTTTTGCTCTTTTAGAATCTTCTCCGCGTCTATTTCGCTTCTGGCTTCTTTGAATTCCAAAAATGGAGTCTCACCTATCAAAGCGATGGCCTGAGAAATATCTTTTACGCCGGCGAGCTCCGCTATCAACCGCCAATCGCTTCCGGCATTTTCCACTTCGATTATTGGTTCGCTGACGCCGAAAAGATTGACCCTGCGCTCAATCACATCTCTTAAACCGGACATGGCCGAAGCGGTGTCTTCTTTAACGCCGGAAACATCGGCCAAATAAACCAATCGAGTGCCACCGGCCAAATCCAATCCGAGTTTAAATGATATTTTGGAAAAACTCGGAAAGGCCACCGGAGAAAAGGTATTGATTTTACTTATCGTTTTATCCCAAGCGAGCGGATAAACAAAAACCGCCGCGATAATGGCAAGTAAAAAAATCGCCGCGGCGACAAGACGAACTTTTTTTTCGGCATCCAATTTGAATATTTTATCCGGAGAATAACTTGATGACATAGATAAAGTATTAAACTATTGCTTTGATTTCGTCAAGAATTTCTTTCGGAATCGGGTCGCGAGCCGAACTTATCCCCGGATACCGCCATGCGGTAATTATTTTAATGCTTTTTTTCATCACCATGTACATCACCCAAATCTCTCTATTTTTATCGGGACACATAACGGCAATCATATTGGGCACAATCGCCTCTTCGATTCGCGCCGGATGCCTGATTATTCTTTTGATTCTCTGCGCCGACAAACCGTAATGGCGCATTTTGTAAATTGAATGCCGGGTCCACTGATATTTGTCGTTTATTTTTACCGCCATTTTATTTCTCGAATCCGCCGGCAATTTTTCGATACAAGCAATGGTCGCACTCGCTGTTTTCCTTTGGTATTTTATCGTCCATGAGACATTTTTTGATATCAAAAAGCGTTTGCTCAATCCAATCATCTTTTCCGGTATACGGAATTATTTTGACATCAAATTCCAGCCGGCCGTCAAACGCTTTCCTATCGGTCTTGCCGTTGACATAAACAAAATAGCCGGTATCGGAGATCTTAAAATCATTTTTTCGGAACAGCCACTGATAAATTTCCATTTGCCGCTTGTAACTATTCTGCCATTCCGCGTCCAGAGTTACTTCGCCGGTTTTAGCGGTGGCCTTGTAGTCGACAATATGAAGCTCGCCGGTCAGATTGTTTTTCCAGATGTCGTCAATGCCACCACGCAGGATTATATTGGTCGGTTCGTGAAAAAAACTGATGCCGCGGCGGAGAGAATCTCGCCACTCTTCAATCTTTTCGTGAGCAAAAGGCACAACATCCAACCCATATGCCTTTGCCAATGGATGTTGCGAGCCCTTAGCGCGATGGGTGTCAAATTCTTTTTTCAACAAAGCGTCAACGGCGGAGTTTAAAGTAAAAGGAAACCCCGGCGGCTGGGCGACGCCGAATCTTTTGTCAAAATAAAAACAGCGCGAGCATTTCATGAAAAGCTCGACGCCCGTTCGGCTCATGGTGAACGGTTCTTTTGTATCGGGGTTGAAATTCCCCCTCCCCCTCGGTGGATTATAATATTTGGACATAACGATTTATTCTAACACATTCTAAACTTTTATTTTAATTCTAACGCTATCAGCCCGTATTCAAGGCCGTAATGGTTTTATAAATTTTTACTTTTTTCACTTTCATTTCAAATGAGTATTTTCCACAGATTAATTTTATGGTATCCCCAATTTTTATATTTCGATATCTTTCAGTCGCGGCTCTGGTCTCGACTTTTTTCTTCCCATTCCTAATCGCCTTAAAAATATCTTTATTAATTGCTCTAAATCGTAAAATAGCCACTTCTTTATGATATTAAATCCATAAACATTTTGATATGCGGGATTCCGACTTCCATAAAAACCTCTCCCTCTTGCTTAAATCCTAATTTTTCATAAAATTTTCTAGCATGGTCTTGCGCATCCAACGCATATTCCATCATACGACCGCCTATATTTTGACTTCTAAATTCCTGTAAAACTGCCATTCTTTCAATTTTAACGATTTTATCGTTATCAACATATCTGATCCTCATTGTCCCTACGGGTTTTTTATCAAAATAGGCAATAACATGATCGGCTTCGTTATCTTTATTATCAAAATCTAATTCCTTAGCAATTCTCTGCTCTTTTTGAAAAACCTCTATTCTAACTGATTTTGCATCAGCTAATTCTTTATCTGTTTTAACAGTTTTTATGAGTATTTTGGCCATTTTGTTCTTTGTGATGGTTTTTAATCTTTTCTTTCAAATCCCCATAAACTCCCTCTACATTAGACATTATATCACTATTTGTATAACGAATAACTTTAATTCCATAGGCGTCTAATTTTTCAGACCTTAATATATCATATTCCTTTTGCATTGCATGAGAATCTCCATCAATTTCAATAGCCAGCATTAATTCGGCGCAATAAAAATCAACAATAAAATTATCCAACGGTTTTTGTCGAAGAAATTTATAGTTTTCAAATTGCTTACTTCTTAATATCTCAAACCATATCTTTTGTTCCGCCTGTGTCGGATGTTTTCTATTTTCTCTTGCCACTTCAATAAGTTTTTTATTGTAGGGAAAGTAAAGTTTTTTTATACTTTTATAAAACCCCTCCTAACCTCCCCTTATCAGGGGAGGAATTCAATTAGCTCCCTCCTTGATAAGGGAGGGCTGGGGTGGGTTTTATTTCCCATGGCACTTCTTATATTTCTTACCTGACCCGCAGGGACAGAGATCGTTGCGCCCAATCCTGTCGGATTGGGAATTTTCAATTTTCAATTTTGAATTTTCAATATTTTGGTTGATTGTATTTTGTTGCGGTTGAACCTTGGAAATTATTGTTGCCACTTGCGACTCAAAATTTGAAAGCAGGTCTTTAAATAATCTCTGGCTTTCGTTTTTATATTCCACCAGCGGATCCCTTTGGCCGTAGGCGCGCAGACGGACGCTGTCCCGCAGATATTCCATATCTTCCAGATGATTCATCCATAGAGTATCCAGCGTATTGAGCATCACAAATCTTTCAATTTGTTTCAATAATTCCGGTCCCATTTCTTTTTCTTTTTGTTGATATATATCATCTGCAATATTTGCGTGATAAGTTCCTGATAAAATTTCTTGTCTTTTTTTGTAAATCAAAGAGCGATGCTGGTTCATCACATCGTCATATTCCAAAACATGTTTTCTGGCGTCAAAATTAAAACCCTCTATTTTCGTCTGTGCCGATTCTATCGCCTTGGATATCATTCCCGCTTCAATCGGCTGGTCATCGGGAATGTTAAGCGTTTCCATGAGACCCTTTACCCGGTCGCCGCCGAATATCTTTAACAAACTGTCTTCCAAGGAAACGAAAAATTGCGACGCTCCCGGATCCCCCTGTCTTCCGGAACGGCCGCGCAACTGGTCGTCAATTCTTCTCGCTTCGTGGCGCTCGGTGCCGATGACATACAAGCCGCCGAGCTCTTTAACCTGCTCGGCCGCCTTTTTATCTGGAGGATTCCCCCCCAGAATAATATCAACTCCGCGGCCCGCCATGTTAGTTGCTACGGTAACCGCGCCTATCCTACCCGCTTGCGCGTGAATTGCCGCTTCTCTTTCATGCTGTTTTGCGTTTAAAACCTCATGTTTAACGCCTTCCATTGAAAGCATTTTGGAAAGTTTTTCATTATTATCGATGGAAATCGTTCCAATTAAAACCGGTTGTCCCTTTTCGCTCCGCTCTTTTACCTCATGAACCACCGCTTTGAATTTTGCTTCTTCGGTTTTATAGATTCTGTCGGGTAAATTTTGCCTAATCATCGGCTTGTGAGTCGGAATAATGGCCGCGCCCAGATTATAGACCTTGTGAAATTCCTCGGCCGAAGTGGCGGCGGTTCCGGTCATTCCGGCCAGTTTGTTATATAGGCGGAAAAAATTCTGAAAAGTAATCGTCGCCAAGGTCTTCGATTCCTGCTGGACTTTAACGCCTTCCTTGGCTTCAATCGCCTGATGAAGCCCTTCGGAATACCGTCGGCCCTGCAAAAGCCGGCCGGTAAATTCATCCACGATAATTATTTCCCCGTTTTTGACGACATAGTCCTTATCTTTATGAAAAAGCGCCTCGGCGCGGAGCGCCTGCTCCAAATGATGAACATATTTTATGCCCTTTTCGTCGTAAATATTTTCCATTCCCAGCATTTTCTCTACTTTATCCAATCCGGCGTCGGTAATAATCGCCGTCCGCATTTTCAAATCAACGGCGTAGTCCTCATTTTCTTTTAGCCGGGGGACGATTTTGGAAAATGTTTCATAGAGTTTAGGCGATTCGGCGTCGGGCATGGAAATAATCAGCGGGGTCCGCGCCTCGTCGATTAAAATACTGTCCACTTCGTCAACGATGGCAAACGCCCGGCCCGGGCTGATGACCTGCGATAAATCGCCGACCAGATTATCTCTCAAATAATCAAAACCGAATTCGGTATTGGTGCCGTAAACCACATCGCAATTGTATGTTTCTTTCTTTGTTACCGGCCGTAAAAATTCATGAACAATTTTAAAACTCCCCAGCGTATCTCTTGTCTCATCAAGTTTTTCGCTATGCGCCGGGTCGTAAATATAACTTCCATCGGAATTTACACAGCCAACCGATAGCCCCAAAAAATCGTATATCTGCCCCATCCAAACCGTATCGCGGCGGGCCAAATAGTCATTAACGGTGATGATGTGGACTTTATTGGCGATAGCGTTTACATAAGCCGCCAAAGTAGCGGTTAAAGTTTTGCCTTCACCGGTAGCCATTTGGGCAATCTTCCCTTGATGCAATGCGATTCCGCCGAGAATCTGCTCGTCAAAATGGCGCTGTTTGAGAGTTCTCTTGGCCGTTTCCCTGACCACCGCAAATGCTTCCGGAAGAATCTCATCAAGCGTCGCGCTTTTTGAAGGGCGCTCCATAAATTCTTTTGTTTTGTTTTTTAATTCGTCATCAGAAAGTTTGGAAATTTTATCGTCAAAAGAATTAACCTCTTTAAGCAGAGGTTTAATATTATTCAAATACCGTTCATTCGCATCCCCAAAAATTTTAGATAACAAACTCATTTTTATCGTATAACCATACAATAAACTGGAATTTTAGGCAATAAAAAACAGGCCCGTTGGTGGAGCCCATACCGCGGTTTATTCGCCTCCTTTTATTTGTTTTATACTTATACGGTTTTCCCAGTAAATCACCGGACAAAATGCCAGCGCAAAGCAAAGGCCAACATAAACAAGAAAGTAAAAACCAAAGGCAAAAAGTGACCACGCTTCTGGCAATGAACGCATCCATTGCCCAAATCCCCAGTAGTTCTCGGCGAAGTAACTGCCTTCGCACATAACTACTGCCCAAAAACACATTGAACAAAACAATTTTCTTTCCATCTCTTTTCCCCTCTCGATATTGTTTTTTTATAAAAGAACTTTTCTCACAGCATATTTATATTATACCATAACCAAAATATATAGTCAAATGTTTTGACAGGTTTTGGAGTATTTTGGCCTAAATAAGCGGTTTTTTGCTTAATACTTTAACTTGACGCCTAGTTTTTCGGCTATTTCTAAAAGCCACTTTTCATGGCGATCAACTTTGTGCGATAAGACAACCATTTCTTGAAAATATGTGTCGGCTTTTTGAGCATAAGCGTCAACGGCATTGGCAAGATTATTGAAATCATTATCCAATTTTACAAGATGCTTATCTACATCGGTAAACTTATCGTCCAAATATTGAATTAATTCGGAAAAGTCATTATTCATGATAGATCAATTTTATAATAACAAAAATATTGTGTCAATTTCGCCTCAAAAGTTTCTTCAACAGGCGGGCGCCGCGGCGATAAAGAGAGATGTTTTTTTCTTTGTTCATTGTAATTTCGCGCTGAAGCTCGTCTTTCATGGCATCAATCGCCGCGCGCAAATCCCAGGTTTCGTTTACGGCGCGAATCAACCTCCCCGGCATCGTTAAATTAACTTCAGCCCTGAAAATATCGCCCTTTTTATGGTGTTTGGTCGTTTGAGCGAGTTCCACCTCGGCAAAAATACTTTCGTCTTTCGGCAAAAATTTATCCACCGCGTTCAATTTATCCTGCAGATAATTCCTGATACTCGGCGTTATTTCAAAATTTTTTGTTTTTAAATCGATTTTCATAACATTAATTGTACTTCTTCTTCCAGTTTAATGCCAAATTTTTGATCAACTTTTTCTTTAGCCAAATTTATTAATTCCAAAACATCGGTTGCTTTGGCGTTATTAAAATTATGAATGATGTTGGAATGTTCTTCCGTTATGCGCGCCCCGCCGATGGCTTTGCCTTTCAGGCCGCAGGCCTCTATGATCGCTCCGGCGGGCATCCCAGAAATATTTTTGAAAACACTGCCGCAACTGGGCATGCGATGTTTGGTTTTTCTGTATTTTATATGATCAAAAACCTCCGCTTTTAATTTTTCGCGATCGCCTGATTTCAGTTTGAAAACGGCGCTTAATATAATTTCTCCATTATGCTTAAACGCGCTATCTCTGTATTCGAATCCGCAATCGCCGCCGGAATATTTTTTTATCTCACCATTCTCCGTCATTGCCATAACTTCAACAACCGCATCCTTGGTCTCGCCTCCGAAACAACCGGCATTGCCGCGAATGGCGCCGCCGATAGTTCCCGGTAATCCTCCCGCCCATTCCAATCCAGCCAAGCCATTTTCAATGCTTTGACTCACCAAGTCATTCATAAGCGCGCCGGCATCAGCGGTTATTTTATTGCCAGCAATATTTATTTTTTTAGAATCAATTTTTATTATCAACCCTCTATATCCTTCATCGCTGAATAAAACATTACTCCCGCCGGCCAAAATAAATTTCGGCAACGCATTATCATCGGCGAATTTCAGCGCCTGTTTTAATTCATCAATATTTTTAACGCCGATAAAATAATCGGCAGGGCCGCCAATTTTATAGGTGGTATGTTTCGCCAAAATAACATTTTGTTTTATTTTCATAAGCCATTGTTAAAGCGAGATAACTTTCCAAATTCCATTGGCATTTTTTTCCAGTTCTATTTCCAAATCGGCAATTTTAAATCTGTATAAATTATTATTTACCGCTCGCCCTTCTTTAATGCTTTTTAGATCCTTTATCAAATCGCTCAAAATATTAGCGTTATATAGTTTTGTCAGATCTTCGGATTCCACCCCCCTATTTTCCGGAATAAAATATTGAACCGCGGCCGTTAAATCGTTTTTTTCTAAGCTTTTTATTAACAAATCAAGTGTTTCCTGAGGCGTAGCACCGCCGATATTGGAAAATTGATCCGCGCTCGTATTTTGTAATTTTGAATCTGTCAACGCGCCGTTATTGACAACTTTGAGATCGTTTTCATTCAAAATCCACAAGCCGAAAAAACCGGCGCCTAACACAAGCGCCATAACGATAAAAACTCTTAGAATGCTTTTGGCGGCAGCCATGGGCTGATTGAAATTAAAATAATAATTAAAATAACGGCGATGGTAATATTTTTTTTCAAAAACCTATAAAAACCAATTTCTTTTAAACTAACTAATGCATTCTCTTGTTGTCGTTTAAAATATTCTTTCAAAATATTAAAAACGATCACAAATGTGATTGAAAAAATTCCTCCCAATATAAAAAAAGAGAATGGCAAAAAAGAAAGCGTCCAAAAAATTTCCACCAAAGCCAGCGCGGCAATCAGGGAAACCGCCATAATTTGTTTTCGTTTTTTCAGCCCCAATAATTCTCCGGCGCTTCTAAATACCAAAAAACCCCACCGGATAATAAAAAAAGAGAACACTATCATAACAATGATGCCTATGAGAAAACCGATAGCTTGCGATAAGATTAAAAACCAAACCGATCCGGACGCGACAAGCGCCAAAAGCGAAAATACCGGCAGAAAATTATTTGAGGCAATTCTCATGGTTTTTTTGGATTCAGAATGTCGTTTACGATTTTTTTAACTTGATTAACCGGAATCGCAAAACCGATACTTTGAGCGTTTTGGGCTATAGCCGTGTTAATCCCCATTACCTCTCCCCGCAGATTCAATAATGGCCCGCCGGAATTTCCGGAGTTAATGGAAGCGTCCGTTTGAATGACATTGTAAATTGTTTCCGTCATGCCGCCTCCGCTGGCGGTTATTTCGCGCGAAAGCCCGGAAACGATTCCCATGTTGACGGTATTTTTAAACTCACCGAGCGCGTTGCCGATGGCGATAGCGATTTGGCCGACTTGAATCGAGTCGGAATTGCCGAGTTTGAGTTTGGGCAAATTTGAGGCCTCAATTTTCACTATGGCAATATCCATATTCGGATCGCGAGCTAAAATTTTAGCCGGATATTTTTTTCCGTCATTGGTAAAAACCGTATATTCCGCCGTTTTATCCTGCACTACATGTTTATTGGTTAAAATAACGCCGTCGTTAGAAACAATGAAGCCGCTGCCGCCGCCGACTTCCTGTAATTTCGTCCCCTTCTGACAGGGTTGGTAAAATTGCATACCCTGGCCGAAGAATTGTCGAAATTCCGGCGGTAAACTGGAAAACGGATCATAGGGGCATTGTTCGATAATCGGAACATTTTTTGAAATGATAATGGCCACTACCGCCGGCGCGGCGGTTTTAACCGCCTGGATAACCTGCTCCTCAAAATCTAAGGGCTTGTAAAGTTCCTTGGATGGTTTTAAATCCAATAAGCCCTTTGGCGTGCTGGTGGCGATAGGTAATTTTGTATCAAAAAAATTGGTTATAAAAGTAAAAGAAAAGAAACTGAAAATTGCCACTATCAAAAAACCAACTAGTATTGCCACTAAAATTAATTCTCTGATTGAATAATTTTTCATAATAAATTTTGAATAGTTTTATTTATTATTTCTGTTGCCATTTTTATTTCGCGAGCGGTAATATCTTTGCCGAGAGAAATTCTGATACTTTCTTTCACCTGTTTCGGCGTTAAGCCGATGGCGATTAAAACATGGGAAACAGCTAACGCTCTGCTCGAACAGGCCGCGCCGGCGGAAACCGCCACCCCCGCCCGATCCAAGGCGACAATCAGCGTTTCGTTGCTCAATCCGGAAAACCTTATGCTCAAGATATTCGGAAGGCAACTTTTCGGGGAACCGTTCAACTTTGCGCTTTCTCCGCTATGTTTAATTATATCCGCCAGCATTTGATTTCGCAAATCGGACACTTTTTTGAAATTCTTGACTTTGTTATTGAATGCCGATTCCACCGCTTTCGCCAAGCCCACAATGGAAGCGACATTTTCCGTTCCGGAGCGCAACCCGAATTCCTGTCCGCCGCCAAAAATAATCGGCGAAAGCGGAGAATTTTTTCTGATGTATAATCCGCCGATTCCCTTCGGCCCGTAAATCTTGTGGCCGGAAAAAGTCAGCAGATCGATTTTCAGCCAATCCGGGCGGCATTCCAGATAGTTGATCGCTTGAACCGCGTCCGTGTGAAGATATATTTTTGAAAGTCCGCCTTCTTTTCTTTTTTTGTTTATTTTTTCCAGCAATTTTCCGATTTCTTTAATCGGCTGTATCGTTCCGATTTCGTTGTTGGCGTAAATAACACTAATTAAAATCGTGTTATCTTTTATCGCTTTTTCCAGATCGGCAATTTTTATTAATCCCGTTTTATCAACCGTCAAATAAGTTATCTCGTGTCCGCTTTTTTCCAATTCCTTCAATGGCTCCAATACTGATTCATGTTCTATTTTTGTGGAAATAATATGAAATTTTTGGACATTCTTTACAATTCCCAGAATTGCAAGGTTATTCGCCTCTGTTGCCGAGCCGGTAAAAATAATTTCCGAAAAATCACAATTAAAACATTGCGCGATTGTTTCTCGCGCCTTATCTACCGCCGCTATCGCTTCTTGGCCGAATGAATGAGTGGAAGAAGCGTTGCCGAATTTTTCGCTAAAATACGGCATCATCACCTTTAGCACTTCCCTATCAACCGGCGTCGTTGCGGCAAAATCAAGATAAATCTTGTTGTTTTTCTTAGACATGTTCCAGAGTGGCGTTGCGTTCTTTGACTTCCTGTTCAGCTTTGGCGCGCCAGTCGCGGCCGGCGCACAATTCGTGATAGGCGCAAAAATCACAGACAAAATTTACGGTCCATTTCCCCCGCTCTTTGTCAAAAACCACCGGATCCGACACTGGCGGAAGCTCGTCCATTTTCCAAGAATTATTCAAAATTTCCAACTGGTCAATGACGGGTTTGATGGCGCTTTCGGAATAATCTACGGGAATAATCAAGCGATTCAAATCGTCTCGGGAAACATAAATCAGCCGACCCTGCAGATTGGAAAAATTTATTTCCGGACAATCCTGATGGCCGTAATTGCGCAACCGCCATAAGTAAAAAAGCGCTTGCAGTTTATGCTGGGGCTGGGGTTGCTTATTCTTCATTTTATATTTGAAACTGAAGGAATTAGTCGATTTTATTTCGTAAAGAATCGGCTTGCCGCCCTCGTATAAAATTAAATCGACTTTCCCCGACGCTTCATATTCCGGCGCTTCGATTCTCAATTGTTCGGCAATCAAATGCCCCGATTGCTTTACTTTATTAACAATCCACTCTTCGACGATCTTACCCACCTCCATGATACCCATTCTCCCCGGCGGGATGATTGATGTCGGAGGCAGTCCTTTGCGGCGATAAAAGGCGCCCCTCAAACAGGAATTCAGATCCGTCGCCCACCAGCTTTTCTTGGCGTAGGGCTCGCGGACAAAACTTTCGTTTATTATTTTGTCTAAAAAAGTGAAGGAGTCCATAATATTTTTGTTTTTCCGCCAGAGGCGGGTCCGCCTCTGGCGGAAAATCTTCGACTTGCGAAGTCAACTTTTAAAATTTTAATATACGGCAGATTGGCGTCGCGGGCAGTGAATTTTATTTCTCCATTTTTCAATCCGTATTCATACAGATCGCGCGTCAGCCGCACATCATCGAGGCAGTATTTTTTTAGTTCGTCCATTCTCCCCTGCCGCCAATAATCGACGGCGATGAGGCCGTTGGCGCTTTTCTTTTTTCCCAAAGTGTTAACACAGAGATCGTCCAAGCTAACCCGATGCCCCATGGCATTGACGATTTCAGTCATAATGTCCAAACTGGGAATTTTCATGATGTCCACCGATAGATATTTTTTTAAAACCGGCAAATCAAAACCGTCGGTGTTGAAGCCGATAATCAATTCGGTTTTTCTCAACAAATCCTCAAACGCCGGCAATTCTTTTTCCGTGAAAGTCAGGAATTTTTTATCGGCGTAAGAATAAACGCCGGCCACCGACAGCAGAAGCTTATGCAGATTTTCTTTTCCGCCGACATCGGAAAATAAATTTTGCGTTTCAATATCCAGAACAATATGATTAGCCATAAGATTTTATTCTTCTTCCTCGATTGCCGGTCCTTCGATTTGCAGGGGCTCGATTTCCCCCGCTTTTCCCGTAATTTTTATCACATCTTTGTCGACCTTGCCGAATTCCTTGGAAGCGCGATTATAGGCATTAACCGTCGTGCCCAAATTATTGCCCAATTTTTTCATATATTCGTCATAGCTCAAAAGATGTTTTTGCAGCATTTCCACATATTTGCGGATTTCTTTCGCCGATTCTTCAATTTGCAGCGCCCGCAGACCCTGCATAACGGTTTGCAGATAAGCGAAAAATGATGTCGGCGAAACGATAATGACATGCTTTTCCTTAAAAGCGTATTCAATCAAATCGCGCGTGTTAACCTTAATCGCTCCGACCTGGTTAACCAATAAATCGTAATAAATTCCCTCGGCGGGAATGAACATAAACGCGAAATCCATAGTATTTTCATTCGGTTTGATATATTTAGCCGTTTCGTCAATACGGTTTTTTAAATCGGCTTTAAATTGTTTTTCCAGTTCTTCTTTCCTATCTTGGTCTTTTTCATTCAAAATCCGGTTGTAATTTTCAAGCGAGAATTTGGAATCGATGGGAATAATTTTATCTTTGACAAAAACCACCGCGTCGACAATGTCGCCATTCTTAAATTCGTACTGCATTTGGTAATTTTTCGGCGGCAGAACATTTTTTAAAACATTTTCCAAAAAATATTCACCAAGAACGCCGCGATGTTTGGGATTTTTCAAAACATCTTCCAGACCCTGCAATTGGTCGGCGACATTCATCACTTGCTTGTTGGTTTCGTCCAGTTTCGTCAGCCGTTCGGTAACATCGCGGACAATTTTGGCGCTTTGCGCGAATTGCTGTTGGAACATCTTGGCCGAATCCCCCATTTTATTTTCCACCTGCGAACCGAAATTCTGCAGGGTTTGGCGCATTTCTTTCAACTGATCCTGAATCATTAAAATCGCTTGATTGTCCTGCGGTTTTTCTCCGGACTTTTTTCGCAACAAAAAATAAACCAGCATGGCGATTACCCCTGCCATCAAAATTAAAATAGTTAATAAAATTCCCTGATCCATTAAAATGATTTTATCATGCTTTTTGGATATTTCACAATTTGGTGTAAAATAAAACCAAATACATGTTGCTTGATTCCAAAAGACCGTTTTATTTAATATCCGGAATATTGATTTTGGGTTTGTTGGGTATTGTTTTTTATTTTCAATATCAAAAAACAATTGATAAAAACTCCATTACTGTTATCACCGGCGATAAGCCCATAAAAATTCAAGTTGAGTTTGTCAAAACTTCTGAAGAATTGACTCGGGGATTGATGAATCGCGTTTCATTGGACGAAAATTCCGGAATGTTTTTTGTTTTTTCCGACGAAGCAACGCGAAGTTTCTGGATGAAAAATACTTTAATCCCGCTTGATATAATTTTTATTTCTTCAAATGGCCATATAAACGAAATAACAACTATGAATCCTTGCCAAGAAAATAATATCTGTCAGCCATATGAATCAAAATTGCCGGCGCAATTCGTTTTGGAAATCAATGCCGACCAAGCCGAAAAACGGAACATATCCCCCGGCGACATCATCCAACTCCCTCAAAAATAATTTACTTTATCAAATAAGTCAGGGTGACGCTTATGGCGATGTCCTGACTGCCGGGTTCGATTTGCGGAGATGATTTTGCTATCGCGCCTCCCATGCCCATCGCTTCATAAAACATCGGCGGTTCTCCGGCTGAATTTTCGCTAAAACCAATGATGCGGCCAAGACGGAAACCTGCCGTTTTGCCGGTGATTTTAGCTTTTTCTTTCGCCTGCTTGACCGCTTCCTCGCGCGCTTTATTTCTTAATTCTTCCGGCCTGTCCACCAGCATCGATATGGAATTGATTTGATTGGCGCCATTGGAAACCGCGCCGTCCAAAATGTCGCCAACTTTGGCAATATCGCGAATCGTAACGGAAAGCGACTGATTCAAAATATAGCCGGCTAGCGTTGACTTGCCTTTATTGTAATCGTATTTCGGAGACAGATTATAGTTGTTGGTTTTGATGTCCTCATCTTTTATTCCCTGATTTTTCAGAAATTTAATCACCGAGTTCATCTTGGAAGAATTCTCGTTCTGGACCGAAATTGAATCTTTGCCCTCAGTCGATAATCCAATCTCAACTTTGGCGGTATCCGGCGCGGCTTTTACCTTGCCTTCTCCGGAAAAACTGACCGTTTGATAGGCATTCACCGCTCCGCCGTTGCGATAACTGTTTACCGCGCCAACCAATTGATTGAAACCGGCAAAAACCAAAAATAGCGTCAAAATGATAAGACCGACGCACACAACTCTTCGTTCGCATTCCGGCAATTTATTATAATCAAAAGCCATATTTTTTATTTTAATGGTAATTGACAACCGCTTTCTTGCGATAATTTTTCAATGCCCTGTTCCCCAACTAATTTCTTCCCATCCGGAAAAATCCATGTCGGATAACCGGTAACGCCTTTTTCCAGACACGCTTGCGGATTTTTGGGACATTCGACATAGGATACGAATTGAAACGAACTGCCGAACGCCCTTTTTTCATTCTGGCAATGGGAACACCAGTCGGCGCCGTACATAGCAACTTTCTTTTCCGCCAAACATTTGGCAAAATCATCATATTGGGAAATGGCCGGCGGCGCCGATTTGTAAAAATACCACGCGACAATAACAAGTGCCAAAATAATCAAACCGATTATGTATAATAATTTTTTATTCATAAAAATTATGCACATCATTCATCGCAGCAATCGACTAATTTATTCATAATGTCCGTCAGCGTCCACGGTTTTTCTTCAGACGCGATTTTCTTCAATTCGGTGGTGTCAATCAATTTAAGGCGCAACGCCCAAAACAGGGAGTAAATTTCATTGGCTTTGCCGTAAATTTCCTTGGCTTCCTCTTTTTTGCCGTCGGACTGTAATTTGGTACCCACTTCAATTAACCGCATGGTCGTCCCCAAAAGATGCTTGGAAATGCACCAGGTCTCGCCTTCGTGCTTGTCAATTAATTTTTTCAGCAGCGATTTTCTTATTTCCCGCGCTTCCAAAAGAAGATCCAAATAACCGTCTTTACCGGTCTTGGCGTTGGTAAAAAAGAAGTGTTCCTCCAAAGAAACCAAATTCATCACCGCGATGCTTAAATCCTCTTCGGTCGATAAATCAACCTCACCGGATTTTTTCATCCGTTCTATTTTCTTCATCAATTCAGAAAATTTGTCGTTTTCTTCATTCATATTTCTATTATAATACAAAAATCGCGATTCCCAAAATTATCATGGCGATTCCGCTCCACAATTTGATTCTGATATTTCCATCCTCTTTCCACGACTGCATTTTGGCAAGAAGAGTTTTATTGCTTGCGATTAATAACGCAATGACGAGAGGCGAAACAAAAACCAGGTTATAGTATATCAAATACACCAGACCCTTCGCAAAAGTGGCCTGATCATGCAGAAGCCCCAAAATCATCAGATACGGACCTCCGGTGCAGGGAAATTCATAAAGGCCGACCAAAACGCCGAGAAAAAACGCCGCCGGAATCGAGCCCTTTTCAATCAATGTCGCCATTTTTGGCTTGATAAAAGCGGGAATTTTAAGTTTTATCGGAAAGGCGGGAAAAAATTCATTCAATATACTGATCGCTCCCGCCAAAATCAAAATTGCCGCGCCGATCTTGCCCATAAAATGAGGCACATTAAAAAAATTGAGCGCCCTCATGATGCCGAGCCCGATTGATACATATATTAAAAATATGCCTGCAATATACACCCCGCCGATTTTTATAATATTGGTTCGCGTCTTGCCGGCGTTAAAAAGAAAAGCAATTGTCAAGATTAAAACCGAAAAAGCGCAAAAATTTACGCTGTCGATAACAGCGGCGATTGTTACCAGAGAAATACTCATATTTCCTCTTCTTCGTCGTCGCTTAATGGTTTAGGCAAGATTGAGAATTTCATTTTAGGTCCGTTTAGCGAAGTATACTCCATCGTTAAAAATTTTCCAAGTCGCGCCGATAATCAAAAATCCCAACAGCCAGCCGGCGATAACATCCGATGTCCAATGAACGCCGAGATATATCCTTGAAAATCCGATAAGAAAAATGAACGCGCCGGCCGCGATTGAAATTATTATTTTCTGCCATTTTTTACGACATAATTTGTAAATAAAATAACCGATTATTCCGTAAAAAATAATCGCCATCATCGCGTGGCCGCTGGGAAATGAATAACCGCTTTCCTGTATCAATGCCAAACTCGCATCAGGTCGCGGACGGCGAACAATAAATTTCAAAATTTCTTTGATAATTTCGCCGCTTATTAAAGCGGCGACAAGAAAAACGGTCTCTTGTTTTTTTCTCAATAACGCCAATATCGCAACCGCGACAACGCCAAAGCCGACAATAACTTGCCAATTTCCGAGATAAGTAACAAAAACCATAATTTGAAACATTATTTTTATTATATAACTTATTTAAACAAATAAAAACCCCGTCTTAGCGGGGTATTTAATTACCTACCGTGTCTTATTTCGGAAATGTGTTTTACACCGTCCCTGATCATCAAATCTTTCAACCCTTCATTGATCTGATGGACGATGGCGGGGCCCTTATATACAAGGGCGGAATAAATTTGGATCAGATCGGCGTATTTTAACATTTCATACGCCCGCGCCGCGTTGGAAATCCCGCCGACCGCAATAATTGGAATTTTTTTATTAATTTTAATGCTCAAATATACAATCGTGGTAAGCGCTTTTTTCCAAAGCGGTCTGCCGCTTAATCCCCCTTCCTCGGTTGTCGGCACAGTTAGTCCGTCGCGAGTGACAGTGGTATTTACGGCAATCAAGCCGTCAACGCCACAATCAAAACAAACCTCTAACACATCATCAATCTCGTCCAATCCTAAATCGGGCGAAATTTTTACCAAAATTTTTTTGGGCTTTTGTTTAGTTAATTCCGCAAGCGCCTTATTCTCTTTTTTCAAGAATGAAATTATATCTTTCAAATGCGCTTTTTCTTGCAGCTTTCTCAATCCGGGCGTATTCGGCGAGCTGACATTTATTACGAAATAGTCGCCACAAAGATACAGTTGCCTGAATGAATAACAGTAATCCATAGCCGCCATTTCAAGCGGTGTATTTTTCGATTTTCCCAAACTGATTCCCAGCGGAATATCCGATCCGGCAGTTCTTCTTAAATGCCAAGATACGGTGTCGGCGCCGGCGCTTGGAAACCCCATGCGATTGATAATTGCTTCATCTTCCGGAAAGCGAAAAATGCGCGGCTGTGGATTTCCCGGCTGTTCGAATCTTGTCACCGTTCCCATTTCCAAAAAACCGAACCCCAGCGATTGGAACCCTCTTAAAACGACTCCATTTTTGTCGAATCCGGCGGCCAGTCCGACAGGATTGCGAAATTTCAACCCAAATATTTCCCGCTCCAAAGCAGGGTCTTCAAAAGTCGCGCATTGCGCTACCAACTTTGCCAACCATCTTTGATTTCCGACAAAACTTAACAGGGCCAAAACCGCTTCATGAGCATCTTCCGGGTCTTTCCTAAACAACTTAAACAAAATCGGCCTCACCATCCATCTGTAGATCATCTTCTCCGCCCTCCTTTCTTTTTATACTTTTTTAAACAACTTGGTGACACTAAAATAACACGCAATGCGTGTTATTTGTCAATAACTGCGGGACAGGGAGTCGAACCCCAATTTCATGGTTCAGAGCCATGCGTGCTACCATTACACCATCCCGCAATATATCAGTTTTCAAACTTTCAAATATTTTCGCACTGCCACCCAACTGGAAAAGACGCCCAATATTATGCCACCCAAGGTTTGAAAAAGCAATAATGGCCAAAAATTATCGCCGATGTAACTTACAAGATTTATGTTAGGAAGAAAATCAAAAAGTTTCGGCCCTAAGAAACCGATGCCCGGAATAACAATCATGAAAGAAATTATGGACGCGACAACACCATGCAAAACGCCTTCGACAATAAAGGGCCCCCTCACGAACCAATTGGAAGCGCCGACTAGTTTCATCACCGTTATTTCTTCCCGCGCGGAATAAATCGCCAGCCGCACCGTGTTGAAAGCCACCAGAAAAGCGATAAAAGCCAAAATTAAACTCGCCGCAACCCCGCTCTCGCGCAACACTTTGATAATATTACTTAACCGATCAATGGCGTCTTTATTTTCCGTATAGGTAATATTGGTAATGATGCCCTTATATTGATCTTGATTCAAAAAAGCGGTGATAGCGGGATATTGCGATAAATTCTTAGCCAAAATATTTAAACTTGCTTCCAGCGGGTTGATTCCAATTTCTTGAAGCGACTTAATAAAGATATCGTTATCGGCATGCCGTTTTTTAAAAATTGGCAGGGCCTGTTCCGCGGAAATATATTCGACGCTATTCACTTCTCCCATCCCTTCTAATTTTGACTTTAACGCCAAAATATCCATTTCTTTGGCGCCCAAATTGAAATAGACGCTGATATCAACCTTTTCTACCAACACATCCAAAACCGAAGTTAACACCACATTTAAAAGAAAAATACTGGTCCAAACGACAAGAGTAACCGTCATTATCAAAACCGTGGCGGTCGATAGCCAGCCATTGCGCCAAAAATTTAACATTCCCGCTTTTATTATTCTATGGAGCGTTGTAAACATAATAATTATGAAAGAATGTAGCGACCGGGGTTTTCGTCTCTCGAAACCACGCCATTTTCCAAACTGACCACGCGCCGTTCGAGCGCGTTGATAATTTCTTTGTCATGCGTCGCCAAAATGACCGTAGTGCCCAGTTCATTAATTTTAATGAGAAGCCGGATAATATCCCAAGTATTAATGGGGTCAAGATTGCCCGTCGGTTCGTCGGCGACAATAACGCTCGGCCGGTGAACCATGGCGCGAGCAATGGCGACTCTCTGTTTTTCACCGCCGGAAAGTTCTCGGGGAAAATTGTCCTTTTTATTTTTCAGGCCTACCAAATCCAAAACCCTGCCGACATCATTTTGAATTTCCGCTTCGCTTTTACCGGCTACTTCCATCGCAAAAGCCACATTTTCATAGGCGGTTTTGTTGGGCAATAATTTAAAATCCTGAAAAACCGCCCCTATTTGGCGGCGCAAAAAAGGCAACTCTTTGGCCGGCATTTTCAGAATGTTTTGTTTGTTAAAAAAAATTCTGCCGCCGGTTGGTTTCTCTTCCGCGATTAAAAGTTTTAAAAGCGTCGACTTCCCCGCCCCGGAACGGCCTACGACCGACACAAATTCTTGGGGCTTAACCTCAAACGAAACGCTTTTCAAAGCCACGGAATGGCTGTTGTAAATTTTGCTGACATGTTCAAATCGTATCATCGCCGTGTATGTCGGTATTTTACCAAAATAAAAATCCCCAGGCAAATCTGAGGATGGTAACCGACTCAAAAAAAGACAATACACGCCGCCCGCGCTTTTGATTTAGCCCGCGCAATTCTGTATGTATCCGCCTCTTTCGAGACCTTTCGAGCAACTTCCGCCCAGAAATTTGGCATATCAACGCTTTTCCACATCTTTTCGAGCTCGTCCGCTCTTTTGACAATCAATTTTTTATGTTGTTTTTGAATATTCATTCTTTTCTTAGCCATAATCCCTCCTTTTATTGTTAAAAAACCGTTTATGCGCTCAGAAGAATTCTGAGCCTGCGTCCAGGGTTGTTTATTTCACATAATTCCAAACTGCGCCCAGCAGGATTCGAACCTGCGACCGTCTCCTTAAAAGGGAGCTGCTCTACCGACTGAGCTATGGGCGCAGTTTGAAATTATATTTTTATATGAACAACCCGTTAAAAGTAATAACATTACTTTTAACCCATCTCCAAAAAGGGAGCCATTTCACTACTAATCTATGGGCGCGAATAACTTAATATAATATAAACCCAAAAACCGGCGCATAACAAACTCAAAAATATAATCTGCCATGTTTTTTTGTTCAATTCTTTTCTTGAAAAACCGGATTTTACCAAAATCCAAAAGATAAACAATGTAAATACAAAAAAAGAAAACGATTTCAAAAACACCCCTTGCGAGAAATTAAGACGGGATAAAAATCGCGCTTGATACGGAATATATTCATTTATCAAAGTAGCCGGATATGACGCCAACAATAACACGATTATCCTGTTTCGTCCAACGATAAGCCCATACAAAAAGACCGCGGTAAAGAGAAATAAAAGCAATAAAATTTCGTTATTTAAGCTCATCGCGCAATTTTTCCAACAATTCCCGCGCTTTGCCGGATAAATTCTTGGGCATTTTTATATTCACCACAAAAATTATATCACTATTCTTGCCGTGATGCACCAAGGCCTCGCCGTTTTGGACCCCGGCGGGGATCTTTAATTTTATTCGTTCCCCTCTTACCAATACCTCAATATCGCCGCCGAGCGCCGCGGTTGCAAAATCCAAATTCAAAGTTGTTTGGACGGTTGATCTGGCTCGGCTGAAACCGCCGAAAAAATCATTAAACCCGCTGCGTCCGCGACTGCCTCTAGCGGAGAACCCGAATAATTCTTCCAGAATATCGGAAAATCCGCCGATATCTTCGAAACCGCCAAAATTTTCCCAACCCGGCGGCGCTCCGCCGGGAGCGCCGGAAAATGTTTGCCCGAATCGATCGTATTGCTGTCTTTTATCTTTATGACCCAAAACCTGATACGCTTCGTTTATTTCTTTGAATTTTTTGTCTTCCCCGCCGCTTTTGTCGGGGTGATGCTGATGCGCCAATTTTCTATAGGCCCGCTTGATTTCATCATCGGACGCGCCTTTGTTTACGCTTAAAATTTCGTAATAATCTTTCGGCATTTAATTATTTTTTCTCTTCTTCAGGTTTTGTATTTTGGTTTTGGTCATTGGGATTTGTTTCGGATTTAGGATTTTGGTCATTAGAGTTTTCCGCCGCTGGTGGATTATACATTGCCTCGCCGATTTTTTGAATTTCTGTTGATAATTCCTGCGACGCTTTTTTAATTGCTTCTATATCATTATTATCTTTTGTTTTTTTCAGTAATTCTATTTTTTCTTCAATCAATTTTTTGTTTTCCGGTTTTATTTTATCGCCCGCATCTTTAATCGCTTTCTCCGACATATAAATAAGCGACTCGGCGGAATTTTTGATTTCAATCTCCTCTTTTTTCTTGGAATCCTCTTGCGCGTGAATTTCCGCTTCTTTTTTCATTTTTTCCACTTCCTCCTTTGACAGGCCGGTCGAGGCGGTAATGGTTATTGCTTGCTTTTTGCCGGAGGCCTTATCAACAGCCGAAACATTCAAAATGCCGTTGGCGTCAATGTCAAAGGTGACTTCAATCTGGGGCACGCCCCGCGGCGCCGGCGGAATGCCGTCCAAAATGAATTTGCCGAGCGTTTTGTTGTTGGCGGACATCGGCCGCTCTCCCTGAAGAACATGAATTTCCACCTGTGGCTGGTTGTCGGCCGCCGTTGAAAAGACCTGCGTTTTGGCGGTCGGAATCGTTGTGTTTTTGGCAATCATCGGCGTGGCGACATTGCCCATTGTTTCAATGCCCAAAGTAAGCGGGGTAACATCCAAAAGCAAAATATCCTTCACATCCCCCTGAAGCACGCCCGCCTGAATCGCGGCGCCGAGCGCCACCACCTCGTCGGGGTTAATGCCCTTGTGCGGCTCTTTTCCGAATAAATTCTTTACCGCGTCGGCAACCGCCGGCATTCTGGTCTGACCGCCGACCAAAACAATCTCGTCAATATCCGAAAGGGCAAAATTTGCTTCTTTTACGGCCTGCTTGGTGAGTTCAATAGAAGTGGCAATAAAATCATGGACCAATTCTTCCAGTTTCGCTCGCGTCAGTTTAATAATAAAATGCTTCGGCCCGGAAGCGTCGGAAGTGATGAATGGCAGATTAATTTCCGTTTCCATAACCGTTGAAAGTTCGTGCTTGGCTTTTTCCGCCGCTTCCTTAAGCCGCGACAGGGCCATCGAATCCTTTGATAAATCAATCCCCTGTTCTTTTTTATGCGCGTCAACCAGATAATTGGTGATTCTTTGGTCTAAATCGTCGCCGCCCAGATGGGTGTCGCCGCCGGTCGCCTTTACTTCTATGGTGTCGTCGCCGATTTCCAGAACCGAAACATCGAAAGTGCCGCCGCCGAAATCGTAAACCACAATTTGTTCCGATTTTTTCTTGTCCAGCCCATACGCCAAGGCCGCGGCCGTCGGTTCGTTGATGATTCTCAAGACCTTCAACCCGGCGATTTCTCCGGCGTTCTTGGTCGCCTGTCGTTGAGAATCGTCAAAATAGGCCGGCACGGTAATGATGGCCTCGGTGATTTTCTCGCCCAATTTTTCTTCCGCGTCCTGTTTCAATTTTTGCAGAACCATTGCCGAAATTTCTTCCGGCCGATACCACTTGCCGGATATATTTATTTCCACGCCGCCCGAACTTGATTGCTGAATTTTATAGGGCAGCCATTTTTGGTCGCGCGCAATTTCCGGGTCGTTCCATCTGCGGCCGATAAGCCGCTTCATCGAGAAAATGGTGTTTTCCGGATTGACCACCGCCTGCCGTTTCGCTAAAAGCCCGACTAACCGTTCGCCGTTTTTGGCCGTCGCCGCCATCGAAGGCGTCGTTCTGTTGCCTTCCTTATTTTCAATTATCTTCGGTTCACCGCCCTCAACAATCGCCATCGCCGAGTTTGTCGTTCCTAAATCTATACCAAGTATCTTGCTCATAGTTTTTTATTAATTATTTTAATTATTAATTGTTTAATTAAATTTCGACGCTTAATTTTCAATTTCTAATTTTCAATTTTCAATCAATGCTTCAATTTTCTAATGTTTTAATTTTGAAAATTAATTCATTGGAAATTCACTGGAAATTGAGAATTGAAAATTGGTAATTTTTATTTGTATACTTTCACCTTCGCCGGCCTCAAAACCTCGCCTTTCATTAAATATCCTTTTTGTTTTTCTTCCGCCACTACGCCCGATTCATCTCCATCAACCGATTCCATCGCCTCATGTTTCAACGGATCAAACTTCTCTCCAGCTACTTTCATTGCTTCTACCCCATTCGCTTTTAAATAGTCTTCCAGCTGTTTTTTGATGCTCTCGATGCCCGCGTCCAAAGTTCCCGCCCTGTCAAAATTATCCATAATTTCCAAAAGGGGCAAAATAAACATTTTCGACATCCACTCTTTTATTTCTCTTCCCTGTTGCTCCATATCCTTCTTCAAGTTGAGGTAATCGGCCTTGGCGCGCTTCCATCCGTTCAGATACTCCTCGGATTGTTTTTTGCATTGTTCCAGCTCGCTTAATTTAGTTGTTTCACCCTGCGGGTGACCACCCGAAGGGTGGTTATTTTCTTCGTTCATAATTGTTAAATATTTTATCTATTAAAAATTTTCTTAAAAACTCTTCGGACATTTCAGGAAAAATTTTTGAAGCGCATTCTCTGACCTGCAATGACGCGCTGATTAAATTGGAAACGGAATTTTCAAATTTTAACGCTTCCGCTTCTTTTATAGAAGATGGTTCCCAAACCTCTTCCATAAAATAATGCCAGCCGTCGGCCGTGGGCACCCGGCCTCCGGAAGTGTGCGGTTTGGTCAAAAATCCCAACTCCTCCAAAAAAGCCAAATCGTTTCTTATTGTGGCCGAACTGACATCCAAATCATAATTTTCGGCTAAAAATTCGGAACCGATCGGCTTCGCCGTCTTGATAAATTCCCCCACAACGATCACAAATATTTCTTTGGGCCTGCCTTCTAAGTTCATGATATTTAGAACTCTATCAGAGTTGGCAATGTTTCGTCAAGAGTGCCAACATTGCCAATTTGTTGCCGAGGAGGAGGATATGTTAAAATAATTTGTATTATTAATGAATTTCATAAATATCTAACAAAAAAATAAAATGAAAACTATAACCGAAAATGGATTAACTTGGACCGATATTGAAAAGCCGACTAAAAAAGACCTTGATTGGCTGAAAAACAGTTTTAATATTCATACCATTGTTTTGGACGAGTTAATCCCCGCATCCCAAAGGGAGAAGGTTGAATATTTTGACAACTATATGTTTTTGGCGATGCATGTGCCGGTTTTCCATCAGACGAAAAAAACTACCAAGCCGATTGAACTGGATTTTTTGATCGCCGAAAATCATTTGATAACAATTCATAACGAACCGATTGAACCGCTCAAGGATTTCCTCAAAAAATGCGAAAACAAGCCCGAATTGAAATCCAAGTATTTCAATTCCACAACCGGACATTTGTTTTACTTTATCAGCGAAGAACTGCTTAATTTCGCTGAAAGGCAATTAGTACATATCGGTAAAAATATCAACCAAGTCGAAGACGATATGTTCAAGGGCGCGGAACGGGAACTCATCAGAGACATCTCGGTCATCAAGAGAGATGTTTTGGATTTCCGAGTCGCCATCAGACCGCTTTGCAGGATATTTCATTCCTTGGCGAATCGGGGAATAAATTTTTGGCCGGAAAAAAGCGAAGATTTGAAAATTTATTTCAACGACCTCATCGACGATTACGAAAGAGTGTGGAATGAAATAGCCAACTACACCGACACCATCAACGCTCTGGAAGACACGCACACTAATCTGTTGAGCCACAAAACCAGTACCATTATCAGAACCTTCACCATCCTATCTTTCATCACTTTTCCGGCGATGCTGGTCGTCGCCGTTACCCAAATGAATCCGGCCGATTTTTGGATTGTGGCCATAACCATTCTCTTTACAACGACATTTATGTGGGTGTATTTTAAGACCAAAAAATGGCTTTGAAATTCTACAATTTTCTTACCCGTAAAAAAGAAAACTTTAAGTCCTTGCGCCCCAAGCAAGTTGGTTTTTACGCTTGCGGGCCGACGGTTTACGACTACGCGCACATCGGCAATCTGCGGACTTATATTTTTGAAGACATTCTGAAACGAACACTGGAATATAACGGCTATAAAGTTAATCACATAGTAAACATCACCGATGTGGAAGATAAGATTATCCGCGAGTCGCAAAAAACCGGTAAATCCATCGCCGATTTCGTCAAGCCCTATGAAAAAGCGTTTTTTGAGGACTTGAAAAAATTGAACATAGAAAAAGCGCAAAAATATCCGAAAGCGACGCGGCATATTAAAGAAATGATAAAAATTATCGAGGCGCTTCTCAAAAAAGGATTGGCTTATGAATCCGACGGTTCAATTTATTTTGATATTTCCAAATTCTCCGCCAAAGGCGGATCCGCCTCTGTCGGAAAGTACGGAAAATTGAGCGGTCTGAAGAGCCGGGAGCTAAAGGCGGGCGCGCGAGTTGATGTCGATGAATACGACAAGGCAAGCGCCGAGGATTTTGTTTTGTGGAAAGCCCCAAAGGAGAGCAATCTCCCTACTTGGAGCGCGTCTTTCGGCGCCGGCCGCCCCGGTTGGCACATAGAATGTTCGGCGATGTCCATGAAATATCTGGGCGAAACATTCGATATTCACGCCGGCGCCGTTGATTTGCTGTTCCCCCACCATGAAAATGAAATCGCCCAGTCCGAAGGAGCGACCGGCAAACCGTTTGTAAAATATTTTATTGAAGGCGAACATTTGTCGGTTAACGGCGAGAAAATGTCCAAATCCTTGGGCAATATATTCAATCTCCACGATTTGGAAGCGAAAAAATTCGATCCCCTCGCCCTTCGTTATTTGGCGCTTACCGCCCACTATCGTTCAAAACTGAATTTCACTTGGGAGTCGCTCCAATCCGCCCAAAACGCGCTATCTAATTTAAGAGACTTAATTGTTAATCTGAAAAACCAACCGCGTAGCGATGTATTAATACATGATAACCAAAAAATCGTTAACCGATTTAAGAAAAAATTCTTGGGCCGCATCAACAACGATATGGAAATGCCGGCCGTCGTGGCGCTTTTATGGGAAGTGGTAAAATCCGAAAAATTAAGCCCCAAAACAAAATACGATTTGATAATTGATTTTGATAAAGTTTTTGGGTTGAATCTCGGCAAAATAGAAGTTAAAAAAATTCCGGTGAAAGTTTTGCAATTGGCAAAAGAACGCGAAAAATATCGTCAAGCAAAAAACTTTGCCAAATCCGATATCCTCCGCAAAAAAATAGAATCCCTCGGCTGGCTCATTGACGACTCCTCCTCCGGCCCGAAAATAAAAAAGAAATAAAAAAATCAGCATGCGCTGATTTTTTTGTCTAAAAACCATTTCTACCGAAAATTAATTTAACTCCATTAAATAAACACATCAAATGCGAATGATTAATGCTCGAGCCGCAATAGTGTATGGGATTTTTAATTAAAGCACCTCTGATTCTGTCATTAAAAATTACAACGTCATTTCGATTTCCAACCACATCGATGTCGTGAACTGTCCAACCTCTCTTGTTAAGGCCGCCAACTATTTCTATGTTCAAATCTTTAATATGCCATCCCAAATCTTTTTTATAAAGTTTCTCCCATTTTCTATTTAGTAAAAACATAAAAATTCTTTTTCCCAGCAAGTGAGATATCATTTCGCAAAAGATACATCTTCCTCTCTTTTGTGCCATCCTTACACCTCCTCTTAAGAACTACAGAAATAATAACGCAAATGCCTATTTAATGTCAAAATAATTTGATTTTTGAATTTAACCTATTTCAACGATCGTTGAAATAGGTTAATAGATGATTTTATAATAAATCAAATTTCGATTTGAGCCGGTCATCGTCCGCGATGGTTTTCGCTTCAATAAAATTTATATATGGCCCAATTTGAAAAATTTCTTCAATAAACTGAATTTCGTTTAAACAAGGGTATGGATGAACGAAAACGCTTTTGTGCAATTGGCAAAATCCCAATTCTTTCAATTTATCGCGCAATGCGTTGCGGGCCAATTTTTTCTTTTCCGGAATATCAAAAGTCACAATTCGCCAAATACCGTCCCATCTCTTGGGTTTTTTAATTTCCAAGTTATCAAGCTCATATATTAGTAGTTTTTTCTTCCCTTTTTCGGTAATGGTAATTTTAGAAATGTTCCCATCTTCCCTAAAATCAATCAACCTATCTCGTTTTAGAATTTTTAATGACTTTGTAAAACTATGTTTTTTGGTTTTAAACTTTTTAATCAACGGACTAAACATTATGGCCGAGCCAGGCAATATCATCGCGGTAGTTATAATAAAACCAGCGGCCAAAGCCAACAAAATTTGTTTTCCCACCTCGCCTTTTTTGTTCATAGTGATTTTTTATTACTTGTTATTCACACTGCTCCCATTACACTATTCCAACGATCGTTCAAATAGTGTAAATATTTATTTTTAATCTTGTTTAATTAAGTGGTCTTTAATTAAATCATTGACCATTTTAATTTCGTCGGAGATGCCTTCAATAAGATCATAGTTTTTCAGTTCTTCAAAAGTTGCCCAAGCGTAGTTTATGCTTTCGTTGTCTAGTTTTATTTCTCCATTTTGATATGGGGCGTAAAAACTTAAAACAATAACCGGAACACCATCCGGTCTGATAAAAGTGATGTCGCAACAATAACTCATTTTTCCGACTTCGATACCGGCCTCTTCTTTGATTTCGCGCCTTAAAGAATTTTCCAAAGCGTAATACCAATGATCGGATGTCGTTTTGGGAGTATTGATGTAATCGTCGGTAGACAGTCCCCCGCCCGGCACCGTCCATTTTCCCGGAAATGCCTTCTTGTTAAAACTACGCTGAAGCAAGAGAAATTTACCATCTTTATGAATGATGCAAGTTGATGTTATCCTATGAAGTTCTTTGTCCATTTTATTTATCCGTTGGATCTTTTTTCATATTGCTTTAATACTACATCGACTTGCCACTATATACAATTCACAGGTTTTCAACTTTTTTATTTGCGGGAATTTTATCAAGCAACTATACTACTTTCTGAGATAGGGAAATGAAATTTTAAAATTCTAGGTGGGGGCGAGCCATTCCGAGCGGGACAGCGAGGAATGGGGCTAAGGAATTTTACAAATTTTATTTCCCTATCTCAAATCACCATGCCAATAAAGACCTACAAAAAAGAAATAAAAAAATCCCTTCCGTTCAACCCCAATCAGTTGCCGCCGCAAGACATTGAAGCGGAACAATCGGTTTTGGGCGCTCTTCTCATAGACAAAGACGCGGTTATTAAAATCGCCGACATTATCACTGCCAAAGATTTTTATCGCCGAACGCATGAAATAATCTTCGAATCCATGATGGAGCTCTACGCCAAAAGCGAACCCATTGATCTTTTAACCGTCAGTAGCAAACTAAAAGAAAAAAAACAATTCAAAGACATCGGTGGCATGTCGTATTTGACGACTCTCGTGAATTTTGTGCCGACCGCGTCCAATGTTGCACATTACGCAAAAATCGTTAATCAAAAAAGGGTCTTGAGAGATCTGATCAGCGCTTCCGGCGAGATCTCGGCTCTGGCGTGGAATGAAACCGGCAACATCGATGAGATTTTGGACGAAGCCGAAAAAAGAATTTTCGGGGTCTCACAAACATCGCTCATTCAGGAATTTCAGCATATCAAGCCGCATCTTACCGAAGCGTTCGAGAGATTTGACCGACTGCACAAAGGCGATGATGTCTGGCGCGGTATTCCGACCGGTTTTTTGGATTTGGACAAGCGGTTGGCCGGATTGCAAAAAGCCGATTTGATAATTCTGGCGGCGCGTCCGTCTTTGGGCAAAACATCGTTGGCGCTTGACATCGCCCGCCACGCGGCCGTTAATGAAAAAATGGCCGTCGGCGTTTTCAGTTTGGAAATGTCCAAACAGCAACTGATAGAACGGCTCATCGCCGCCGAAGCCAATGTCGATCTGTGGCGGTTGAGAACCGGGCAATTGTCAGACGAGGGCAAAGATAATGATTTTGATCGAATAGGCCAAGCTCTCAACAGTCTGTCTTCGGCGCCGATTTACATAGACGACGCCGCCTCGCCGAATGTTCTGCAAATCAGGACCATGGCTCGGCGGCTGCAGGCGGAAAAAGGCCTCGATCTTTTGATCATCGATTATTTGCAACTGATGCAGGGAACTGGGCGAATAGAAAACCGAACGCAGGAAGTCAGCGAAATTTCAAGATCCCTAAAAAATCTGGCGAGAGAATTGAATATTCCGGTGATGGCCCTGTCGCAACTTTCACGCGCGCCGGAGGCGCGCGTCGATCAGGTCCCGAAACTGTCGGATTTAAGAGAATCTGGCGCCATTGAACAGGACGCCGATGTCGTGATGTTCATCTACCGCGAAGATAAGGCCAAGCCCAACAACGAGACCGATCGGAAAAATATCGCCGAAATTCATGTCGCCAAGCATCGCAACGGCCCGACCGGAAAAACAGAATTGTATTTTAATGAAAATTATGTCAGTTTTAAAAACTTAGACAAATTACACTAATATGTATCCGAAACCGATAAAAGAATTTATAGACAATTTTTCCAAGTTGCCGGGAATCGGGCCGCGCCAGGCGGCGCGGCTGGCTTTTTGGATTTTAAACGGAGAAAAAAAAGTCCGAGATAATTTAAAAAAGGCGCTGGAAGGATTGGAGCATGATATAGATATTTGTTCTGTTTGTTTTTTTACCATGGAACATTCTCGGCACGGGGAAGATAAATGTCATTTCTGCGACAACCCCGCCAGAGATCATAAAATGATTTGCGTTACTGAAAAAGAAACTGATTTGGCGACTATCGAAAAATCGGGAAATTACAAAGGACTCTATCATGTTTTGGGCGGTTTGTTTTCCGCGCTGGATACGGCCATCCCCAAAAACCTGAAAATGCCGGAACTGATAAATCGGATAGAGAGCAAAAAAAACGGAGGTAAAAAAATTGAAGAAGTTATCTTGGCGCTTTCCTCCACTCACGAAGGCGATTTGACGGCGCATTATTTGGAGAGATTGTTGAAGCCGTTGAAAGTAAAAATTACCAGATTGGGGCGAGGATTGCCGTACGGCGCCGATGTGGAATTCGCCGACGCCAAAACGCTGTCCGGAGCGCTGGACGGCAGAAAAGAAACTAAATAGAAATAATTTCGACTTCCGTGAAATGTTGGCGATGGCCGGCTTTTTTCTTGTAGCGGGTCTTGTTGTGATAATGAAAAACAATGATTTTTCTGGAACGCCCCTGTTTTAAAACCTTAGCCGAGACACTTCCCCCTTCAATTAGCGGCGCCCCGATTTTCGTTTCTTTGTCGGCCACCAACAACACTTCATCAAAACTGAACTCACCGCCTTCCGCAGTATCGATTTTGCTGATTTTCAGCTTATCTCCCTCTTTAACCAGATATTGCTTGCCCCCGGTTTTAATTATCGCGAATTTCATATTATTTCGTTTAGGTAAGATACAATGATTGCCGACCGGCCGTCAAGAATCACTTGTTTATCATATACAAGGCGATGCCGCCGATCACAAGAAAACACTGGACTATGAGCGTTACCGCCGTTAAAAAATATGATAAAAAACGATTTTTTTTCCAAATTTTAAGCGCCAGAAATCCGTTGACCGCCATGATAATCACGCCGACCAGAGGCAGAATGAAAATGCTTTTTACTTCTCCTAGATAATCGACGCCCCAGTCCACATTATAGTGGAGTACGATGGGAATATTGTTTTGTTTTATGAAAAAATAAAAAAACAAAAACAGCCAGATTATGATGATGGAACTTGCGCCGAGCAATATTCGATTGATGGCGTCTCTCAAAAATTCTTTCATGATATTTTTATACCGCCACCGGGATTCGAACCCGGGTTACCTGGATGAGAACCAGGCGTCCTGGACCGGACTAGACGATAGCGGCACTCTTGATACTATAGACCAAATCATGTCATTATTCAACATTATGGATTCGCAAAAAACGATTATTTTTCTTCACGGCTGGGGCATGTCTTCCAAAATATTTCGGCCATTTTATCATTATTTCAAAAATGATTTTATCGTCTATTTTTTGGATTTACCAGGTTTCGGCGATACCCCCATTGAGAGGCCAATGGTTTTGAATGACTATGCCGAATTCGTTTATAAATTTATTCAAGATAACAATATTGTAGATCCTATAATTGTCGGTCATTCTTTTGGCGGCGCGGTTGCCACAAAATTGGCGATTATTCACCCAGAAATTTTATCAAAATTAATTTTGGTCGATGCCAGTGCCATTCGACAACCGCACCACATCATTAAACTGGCAAAAAAATTGGCAGATTTATTAAAACCTCTCATGCCATTTGGATTGAGAAAGTGGATTTTGAAATTATTAAATCTTGATAAGACCGACTATGCGCAAATTGAAAGTGACGAACTTAGGACAACATTCAAAAAGGTCATACATGAAGACCTGTCCCAATATTTGCCATCAATAAAATCGCCAACACTTGTTATCTGGGGCGAAAATGATACCGCGACACCACTTAGTGAAGGAAGACTTATCGCCAATTTAATTCCAAATGCTAAACTTTCAGTTATAAAACACACCGGCCATTTTTTATTTTTGGAAAAACCATTAGAATTTGTAAATGAAATTAAAAAATTTATTGTATCTCCTACAGCTTGAAGAATACGATTTGGAACGTTTTGACGAATGGTTGAAACGCAATCCGGGGCGAGTTGTTTTGGAAAAAAAGAATCATATAAATTGGACTCCCAAAGCCCGCGCGATTTTTATATTGGCTAAAATATTCGGCATAAAAAACGCCGTTTATATTTTGTCGCCAATCGATTCGTTATTGAAAAAACTGGTTGTTTCCAGGGCGCGCGCGAAAATAAAAAAGATGGCTGATTTGACGATAATCGGCGTTACCGGTTCCTACGGCAAGACAACAACCAAAGACGCCATTTCGCATGTATTAATACATAAATACAACTTATTAAAAACCGAAGGAAACCGCAATACCCTTTTGGGCATAGCCAAGACCATTGTTAATGATTTGAAACCGGAACATAAAATTTTTGTTTGCGAAATGGCCGCGTATCGGCCGGGCGATATAAAAGAAATCTCCAAATTGATTAAGCCAAAAATCGGCATCGTTACCGCCATCGGTCCGATGCATTATGAAAGATTCGGTTCGATGGAAAATATTTTGAAAACAAAATTGGAACTGATTGAATCATTGCCAGATAACGGTATTGGTTTTTTGCCGAAAGAAATTGAGCCGCAAATAAAACAAAAAAAAATTGGCGCTAAAACAGAATTTTTTTCTTCAAAAGAAGCATTATTGGTGAAAATCGGAAAACTATTTGAATTGTCCGAAAATGAAATTTTGGGACGCTTGAAAACCATGCCTCCGATATCGCGCCGCCAAGAAATGATAAAGACCTCCGGCGATATCACCATCATTGACGACTCATATAATTCCAATCCTATGGGATTTTTATCGGCCTTGGCAGCATTGAAAAATATGGCCGTTCAAAGGAGAATTTTGGTTACCCCGGGAATGATTGAACTCGGCGAAAAGCAATTTGAGTTGAATAAAAACGCCGCCATTGCGGCGGCGCAGGTCGCCGACTATGTAATCATAGTCGGCGAAATCAATAAATCCGCTTTGGAAGATGGTTTGAAAGAAGAATGGAAAGATAATTTCGACAAAAAGGTCTTTTGGGCGCCAGATCTGGATTCGGCCAAGAAAAAACTATCCGAAATCACCATCCCCCATTCCGCGATTCTTCTGGAAAACGACCTCCCCGATCATTATTTTTAACTCTTGACAAATTCTATGAATTTGGTAAAATAGTCACATAAATGGCTCCTGTGGACACAGATGAGTGCAATGGATAGCAGAACGGTTCGAAAGAACCGGAGACCCCCGTCCGATTCGGGGTCTGTGTCCCTTGAGCCAAATATAACCTCCCAAAGCATTGGGAGTTTTATTTTTACTTTTCACTTTCTTTACTGGCTTCAGAAATCAAATCAGAATCGTAACTAAATATCAGTTTTTTCCGTTCTTTATGGCGTTCAAAGCCAAGATTTATCAGCCGATCAATTAATTCATCTATATCCAATCCGCTTTTTTCCCAAAGATAGAAAGACAAGGAGCCAGGCAAAGTGTTTATTTCATTTATCCAAACATCACCGCTTTGCTCGCTGACTATAAAATCAATTCTGGCAACACCGGAAGCGTCAACTGATCTAAAGGCGGTTTTTGCCATTTCTTGAATTCTCCTGGCTAATTTTTCACTGATGGGCGCCGGCACCAAGCGTGAAAGTCCGGCCATACCTTTCATTTTCCCACCCTTCATATACTTGTCTTCATAGGAAAGCATTTGTTCACTACCTAATGGCTGTTCGCAAACCGACGCGATCAATTCGCTATTCCCTAAAACGGAACAATTAATTTCGATAATATTCTCTTTTCCTTCTTCAATGATAATCCGCCGATCAAACTGGGAAGCGATATTAATTGCCCCTTCTAATTCTTTAACGCCACTAGCCTTGTTAATGGCGACACTGCTTCCCAGGTTCGCTGGCTTAACAAATACTGGATAACTTAATTCTTTTTCTATATTTTTAATAATATCAATTTTATTATCTTCCCATTCGCTTTTTAAAAACCAAACATATTTTACAGTTGGCAATCCGACCTCTTTAAACACAGATTTTTGAATAATTTTATCCATCCCCACGGCCGAGCCCGTAACACCGCTTCCCGTGTAAGCAGCATCAGCCATTTCAAAAAGACCTTGCAAAGTTCCGTCTTCTCCAAAAGTGCCATGAATCGCCGTAAAATATATGTCGGCTGAAATTTTATTCAGAAATTTAAACGCAGATTTCGGCGCCAGCGCTTTAACACTCGGCGAGACATTAAAAATATATTCCGGCGCTTTAATGTCAGTAAGTTTTAAATTCTTATAGCTTTCCAATTTTTCCAATTTCTTATCAACAAACCATCTGCCGGTTTTATCTATATAAATCGGAATAACTTCGTATTTGTCGCGATCGATATTTTTGAAAACCTGCATTGCCGTCATAATGGAGACCTCATGCTCCACCGAACGGCTTCCAAAAACCACCGCTACTTTTGTTTTATCGTTTCTCATGCTTAAAGAGTAGGTTTATCCGGAGGAATTTGCAAATAATTGAATAAAAAATGAAACAGGTCCTTAGCCGCCGGCACCACCGTGCTTTCGGCGAATCTTATTCCTTGAGGACGATCCAATTTAATCAGGGCGATGAATTTTGGATTATAAGCCGGAGCGAAAGCCACAAAGGTGTGAATATATTCATCAAGATAACCGCCGTTTTTTAAATCCGGTATTTGGGCCGTGCCGGTTTTCCCGGCAATGGTATACCCGGATACTTGCGCCCGCCGTCCGCTGCCATTTTCCACGACCTTAATGAGCATATCGATCAATTTTACCGATGTTTCAGAGGAGATGACTTGTTTTGATTGTTTGTTTTTCATTTCGCCGGTCTCGTTGCCATGGGAAATTATTTTGGCAACCAAACGCGGCTGAATTAATTTGCCTCCATTGGCTATTACCGACAAGGAACGAATTAATTCCATAGGCGTTACGGCAACCCCTTGGCCAAACGCAGCGGTGGCATAATTAACATCGCGGCCGCTCAAAAGCTGTGAAAGATCTCCGCTCATTTCCGGAATATCAATGCCGGTTTTGCTGTCAACGCCAAAATTTTTCAGATATTTCAAAAATATATCCTTGGGCACTTTTTGCTGGACGAAAACCGCTCCGGTGTTTAAAGATTGCTCCAGAACCGTGGTCATGGTCTGCCAGCCCAAAATTTTATCCGATAACGCGTTAGAAATGGTTCTATCGGCGACCTGAACGCTACCAGTGTTATAGTATTTGGTTTCCGGCGTCACGGCGCCCGTCTCAATGCCAATAGCCATAGTGATTGGCTTGAAAACCGATCCCGGTTCATAGCGCTTCAGGGTTGCCGGATTAATAAACAAATTTTTGTCAGAAACGGCGGAATAATTATTGGCATCAAAACTTGGCGAAGAAGCCATTGCCAAAATATTGCCGTTTTTTGGATCCATTACGATAATGGAACCCTCGCTTGCCCGCCATGTTTCAACCGCCTTGGAAATCAACGATCCGGCTTGCGCCTGAATCGCCGAATCAATGGTTAGAACCAAGTCCGAACTGGAAATAAAACCGGAAAGATTGTCGTTATAATATTCTTCCAACCCATATTGGCCGGTTTGCCCGTTTTTATCGAACCCCAAAAACCCAATAACCTGTGAAAGATGCAGCCCCTCAGGATAATATCTTAGGGTCTCGCTACCCACCTCAATACCGGGTTCATTCAGCGCTTTTATCGCGTCAACGATTTCGTCGGAAACTTTCTTCTTCAAAATCTCATGCGGATCGTTCGGTTTTGATAATTTTTTCATCAGAGAGGCCTCGTCAAGTTCTAAAATAGGCGCTAATTTTTTGGCCAAGGTCATTGGATCGGTGATTTTTTGAGGGATGGCATAGATTAAAGAAAATTCCTTATTTAAAGCCGCCGCGTAGGGCGCATTGTCTTTATCCGTTAAAAAAATACTGCCACGAGGAACCGCGCTATTATTGTTATCGCTTATATTTTTAGCCCTGGCCAAATAATAATCGTGGCGAAAAATTGATAAATAAAAAAAACGCCCCCAAACCAGAAGAGTTAATAAAATAAAAAAGAATATCAAAAATAAAATTCTATTTTCAGAATTGTATTTCGGCATATTTATTGATTCTTGGCGACCGAACCGGATATTTTGATATATTGAACTTGATCATTGGGAACAAGATTTAAATCTTGAATCGCCTGCTGGAGAAAGCCGATGCTGCGCTTGCCGGAAAGTTCCAAATTGAGAGTTCTTATTTCAATTTTTAAATTTTCAATATTTTTGTGCAATATATTTTTTCTATAATTCGCCATAATCACGCTGTTCACAATAAACAAGTAGGCGATTGTCAACCCGACAACGGCGAAAATAAAAACTGTGTTTAAAGTTTCTATTTTGATGGTTTTTAACATATCTATTTTTATTGCGATACTTGTCATATTTTTTCTATTACTCTTAATTTCGCGCTTCGACTTTTAGGATTAATATTAATTTCTTCATCAAAAGCCATGATTGGTTTTTTATTTAAAATTTTGATGATGTTTTTCCGATGCAAATCTCGCGACCAATTTTTTATTAAACGATCTTCCAGCGAGTGAAAAGAAATGAAGGCGGCTTTTCCTCCTTTTGCCAAAACTTTCAAAATGTCGGCTAATGTTCTTTCTATTTCCGCCAACTCCTGATTGACTTCAATTCTTAAGGCCTGGAAAATAAGAGTGGCAGGATGCAGTTTGCCATGACGTCTGGATACTTTTTCTATTATCTCCACCAGTTCTTTCGTTGTTTTTATTCTTTTCATTCTTCTGGCGGCCGCTATGGTCTTGGCGATTTTCTTGGCCTTTGTTTCTTCTCCGTACTTTTTAAAAATGTCTGCCAGCCGCGTTTCGGAATAATCATTCACGACATCTTCGGCCGTTAGCGGATTGTTGGAATCAAAACGCATATCAAGAATTTCATCTTTTTGAAATGAAAATCCCCTTCCGGAATTTTCCAGCTGGCTGGTGGACATCCCGAAATCAAAAAGAATTCCGCCAATATTGTTAATTCCGTTTTCTTCCGCAATCTTTAAAATATTTCCGAAAGAATCGTTTGTAAAAAGAACTCTATTCCCGAAATCCCTCAAATTACTCTTGGCTCGAATTATTGATTCAATATCTCTGTCAATCGCGATTAATTTTCCATTAGGCGCCGTTTTTTCCAATATCGCCTTGGCGTGACCGCCATCGCCTACCGTGGCGTCAATGAAATTCTGATTCGGCTGCGGATTAAAATACTCCAACACCGCATTTAAAAGAACTGGAATATGCGCCATATTTATATGCCAAACTCGCTTAGCCCTTCCGCGATATCACCGGATAATTTTTCCGATTCGGCAATATATTTGTTCCAGACATTCTCGCCCCAAACTTCAATGCGATCCTGAACGCCGATAATCACGATTGATTTTTCAAGCTTGGCGTATTTTTTAAGAGAATCGGAAATTAAAATGCGCCCCACTTCGTCAATTTCAATTTCAATCGCACCAGAAAGCATAAATCTCTTGAAGTCCCTGGCTTTTTTATAACCCAGCGGTAAATTATTCATTTTTTCCGAAAAGAGCTGCCAATCACGGTTTGGATAGACGAACAAACAGCCGTCTAATCCCCTTGTCAAAACCGGCTTTTCGCCCAATTCCATTCTTAACTTAGCCGGAATCGTCAGTCGGTTTTTGGAATCCAGATTGTGTTTAAATTCGCCTAATAGCATATGGTTATCCCCTGTTTAGCATACTTATCCACAAAGTTACCCACAATCTCCCACCGACAGATTTATATTAATACAAATTAAAAAGGCCTGCAATAGGCTTCGTTGTGGATAAGTCAGGTTTTGGGCATTGCTGGAATCGGACCAGCGGCCTTTCCGATGTGAACGGAACGCTCTGCCACTGAGCTAAATGCCCTATATTTTCAATTTATCTACGAGTTTTTCGTGTTTGAAATCCAAAAGATCGCGAAGGAAGCGATCGTACATGCCGTAGCGATAGTAAAATTCTTTGGTTGTCATCAGCGCGTATTTTATTTCCTTGCCAACCTCCGCTTCCAAATCCTTGATAAAATTATTGAACTTGGCCGGTTTTACATTATCGCCGACAATCAGAAGGTCGGCGCGAGAAGTGTCGGAATTTATGAACACCCCCGCCAGCAATGCCAGTTTGATTCTCCCCAAACTTTTAATGCGGTTCAGCATTTTATTTTTTGAAGCCGGACTGGTCTTTGCCAGTAATTCTTTGAGTTCTTCGTAAAATTCAAATCCCCTGTTGGCTCTAAAGGTTTTTTTGCCCTTTGAACCTTTTCGGATTAAAAATCCGATGTTCGCCAAATCGTCGAGATTTCTATTAACTTGAACTAATTTGAAATCAATTTTTTTTGAAATGTCCTGCGGTCCAAAACTTTCGTCCGGATTGTACAAAAACAGTTTCAAAATCCGCACTCGCACGGGCGAATCGAATAGCGCATCTAAAGTTGATTCGGATAATATCTTGGCCATCGGGCGTTTTGATTAGTTTTCTATTTCAATTCCACCGCGGCGCCCGCTCCTTCCAATTTCTTCTTGAGTTCTTCGGCCTCGGCTTTGTTAACCCCGCTCTTGATAACTTGCGGAGCGGAATCAACAAGCTGTTTTGCCTCTTGAAGACCCTTATCGGTCGCTTCGCGAACTATCTTGATGACCGCGATCTTCTGGTCGCCGGCGCCGGCTAAAACGACATCAAAGGCCGATTTTTCTTCCACCGCCGCCACGAGCTCGCCCGCTCCGGCCGCCGGCATCGCCATCATCGGCGCCGATGCCGAAACCCCAAATTTTTCTTCCAGCGCCTTTACCAGTTCGGAAAGTTCCAGCGCCGTCAATTTTTCTATTTCTTCTATGATCTTGTTAAATTTATCACTCATATTTTTATTTTTTTATTTATTATTTTATTATTTTTTCGACCTTATATTATTTAGTATGCCAACTAAATTGCGCATATTGCCCGATAACACGGTAACCAAACCGGAAAGCGGAGCGGCAATGGTTCCGACCACTTGCCCCAAAAGAATTTCGCGAGAAGGAAGTTTTGCCAAAGCGATAATTCCATCTTTGCCCTGCCAAGTTAATCCGAGAAAGCCGCCTAAAATTTTAAGCGCATCATTGATCTTGGAAAATTTCCAAATGGAATTCGCCACGGGCGCCGGATCGTCATAACCGAATACCACCCCGACCTGTGTCTTAAAATCATCAATTTTGGCGTCTTCAAACTTTCCGAATCTTAAAACGCGGTTAATCAGGGTTTTCTTGGCGACTTTATATTCGGCGTTCATCGCTTTCAGGGCTCGCCTTAATTCCATCGCCTTGCTGACCGGCAATTTGTTGAAATCCACCAAAAACGCCGCTTTGGCCCGGCTGAATTTATCGGTTAAATCGTTTAAAATATTTGATTTTTGCTCTCGCGTTAATGGCATATATTTAAAATTTTCAATTATTAATTTTCAATTTTCAATAAATGTTTCAATTTTTGAACATTAATACATTAAAAAATTCATTATAAATTAGAAATTTGAAATTTGAAATTAAAAATTGCGAACTAATGTTCGCAAACAACAGAGCTAAAAGCTTTTGTTCTCGGAGAGACTTACCGCGCCCTTCGTAGCTTTAGCGAAGAAGGGTATCTTGCTCTCTGTCTGCGAACATTCTCACTCTATCAAAAATAAAAAGGGGCGTCAAGCCCCTGTTTATTTTTGATGTTTTTTGCGCCACTCTTCTATTTTTTTGTGGTTGCCGGAAAGAAGAACTTTAGGAACTGGATATTTTTTATTTTTATATTTAATGACTTCCGGACGGGTATATGTCGGAACGCCGACGCCGTATCTTTTTTCTTCAAGCGATTCGTCTTTGCCTAAAACGCCCGAAATGTGGCGCGACACCGCGTCAACGACGATCATTGCCGGTAACTCTCCTCCCGTTAAAACATAAGGACCGATAGATAATTCGCTAATTTTTAATTTCAAATTTCTAATTATTTTTTTAATTCGTTCGTCTATCCCTTCGTAGTGACCGGCAATCATTACAATATGTTTATATTTTTTTGCGAAGTCGCTCGCCATTTTAGAATTAAATTGTTTGCCCGAAGCGGAAAAAAGAATTACAAGGGGGTTTTTCAACCCCTCTTTTTTTCTCCCCTTATCAGGGGAGAATTTATTGAGCGCTTTTGCAAGCGGTTCGATTTTGAACACCATCCCCGCTCCTCCGCCGTATGGTTTATCGTCAACCCGCCCGAATGACCATTCGGTCGGGCGGGCTTTCTTATGTTTGTCGTTAGTAAAATCGCGGAGATTGACTATATTTATTTTTATTTTCCCGCTTTTCCGCGCGCGTTTAATAATACTCTCGTTTAGATAGGAATCGAAAATTTTCGGAAAAATTGTAATTATGTCGAATTGCATATTGCTTAACCAAAACCCCTCCGCAACTGCGGAGGGGTTTTGGAATAGATTATAGTTGTCTTAAATCGTCAACAACTTGATCCATATCTCTTGTCGGTCTTTCTCTCACGGGACGAGTCGAACCCTCCGGCTCTTCTATCTTCAAATTGACGCGCGCGTTGTGACGGGCACCAATTATGCGAAGCAGAGTTCGAATGGCTTTCGCGGTGGATCCCTGTCGGCCGATAAGCATTCCCATATCTTCTTGGTTTACTTTAAGGTCTAAAAGGACTCCCATCTCGTCCACCTTGCGGTCAATTTTGACATCATCCGGATGATCAACAATCGACTTCACAAGGTACTCAAGAAATTCCTGATCAACATTAGCCATTTCTTTGAACAATCTTTTTAAAGTTTTAGTAGGTCGACCTCCCCAAAGGGGTAGCTACTAATTGTCCGCAATATATCAAAAATTGATATGCTTGTCAAACGATTTTTTAATACTTACCATGGAGCCAAGAGCCGGCAAACCGGATGGACGAACCGAGAAACGGTGTTTATTGATTTTCCCAGCCCTGTGGACAACTGTTTGCAACTGTCAACGCATTGTGCTAATATAAGAACGATCGAAAGATCGAGATTTCTAAAGCTTGGAGGCCTCGCAAGAGGTCTCCTTTGCGTTTTTATTTTGTTATTTCTTTTTTCCAACAAATGAAATCCTTTATTTTCTGTATATCAAATATGAATAACCCGCCCTCGACTAATTCGCTTAATTCACTGGAAACCCTTCTCGCAGTGGCAAATAATGTAACTCTTTTATCGTCTTTTAACAATTGTCTAACGGGATCGGCGAAATCACTATCCCCGCTCCATAAAATAAAATTATCAATATTATTTTTATCATAATCAATTAACATATCCCTTCCGATTTCAACATCAAAATTACATTTTAAATCTTCAACCGATTTGACGCCTTGATTGTTAAGTTGCTTTAACTGATTGTTTAAAAATTCTATCGTTTCAATTGTTAATTTTTGTAATAAAGGTTTTCTAATAAATTCTTTTAAAATATTCGGCGAATTCGGGGGGACACTGGAAACATCTATAGAAAGCCGCATTATTTTTACAGGTTTTGTCTTAACATCGTATCCGAATCTGCCGATATCTTTTACAAACCGTTCTGATTCAGCGTCTCCTATTAAAGTGCCATTGTAAAATTTGACGGCGTTGATAGTGTCAAAAGAATCTAAAAATTGTTTTAATCTTTTGGGCTCAATATGCCAACCCAGTTTAACCGACCATGGCTTAACATTCGCATAGTCAATATAAATATTTGTTTTTCCGCCAAAAATAATTTCTAATTCTTTAATCCTGTCGGGGTGCTGGTTGGATAATTCTTTTAATCTCGGAGTTTTAGGATTGAACATTCATTTTTTAATTAGTTTTATTCGTGGATTATTATAAGATAATCTCAAATTTATGTAAATAAAAAAATCGCTTCACAATCGTGAAATGATTTTTTTTGCGCGATACTCGCCATGGAGCCAAGAGCCGGCAAACCGAATGGACGAACCGAGAAACGGTGTTTAGAGGAGAGAGATTTATACCCTCTCCGAATAAACGGGTCGGGCATTTCTAACTCGCACTGTCACCCGATCCGATTCCGTTTACCGACTCGTTGGCTCGATAGCGATTATCTTTTCTGTTTCGTCCTCCGCAACTTGGAACCATTCCAAGCGCCGGACTTAACAAGAGGATTTATCCTCTTCTGAAACTTCCACTGAATAAGTGAAAATCTCGGAATAAGAGGGAGAGTTGCGTATCTCCCATGGCTTGCCGAAACCACTCGGCTGCCATACGGCGGGGAACCCTCCCCGCAAACTTCTTGATGGATCGAGTCTAGTCCCATTTTGGGAATCCCTCGTCAAGCCGTCCATCAACGGCAACGGCAACCTATGAGAGCGCTGCCCCTATAACTTCTATCGCGGCCTTGCGGCCTGCCTCCATCCCCCGGCCATGCGCAAACCTGGCCGCATTCTGGCCCTGCCCGGACGGGTCTCTCTTAGACTCTCCGGACTCATCTGCCCACCTGGTATACTCTACATATGCCAGGTAGCACTCCTTTTTATAGGCCGCATTAGCGGCCTTTTCTGCCACTGCCTTTACAGCAGCGGCCTTTTCTGCCACTGCCTTTACAGCAGCGGCCTTTGCGGCTTCAGTGCCAAAAATTCGGCACAAAAAATTTACTAATTTTTTCATTTTTTCCTCCTTCGCCCCGCCTCCCTTTCGGTGAGGGCTTATGGGCACTCCATACTCTAACCGCTAGTAAGAAGGTTTCTGGAGACCAGACGGGTTTAGGTTTGCTCTCCAGCTTATCTCATTACTAAAAAAGGCGATTGAGAGCTCTTTACTTACTATACTTAATATAGAGAAGAGAGTTTACAATCGCCTTTTTACAAGATTTACGGCTCTTATACGCCGCCTGTCCGCCTCTGGCGGAACCCTCTCCTCTAAAGAAAGTATTTAATATTAAAATGTTAATATTCAGCCAACTTTCACCTTACCTTTATAGTATAGCGTATCTAACAAACCCTGTCAAGTTTTTTGACGGGTTTTGGCGGGTTTTGGCTTAAATAAGCGGTTTTTTGGATGCTTTATGAACCGGTTTTTTGGCGCCGGAAATTATGCCCTGCGAAATAAGCAAATTATGAATTGAATCCGACGGTTGGGCGCCCTTGCCAATCCAATATAGGATCCTGTCTTTATTCAAACTGACTTTCTTTGTTTTGCGGTCAATGTTGCCGAGCAACTCCAAATACTTCCGGCGCGGGCCGGCGGTTTTTTGAGTCGCCACGACTCTGAAAGTCGCGGTATGTTTTTTTCCTACTTTCTGCAATTTAATGGTGAGCATATTATTTAAAACTTACATTTCCGGCATCCCCGACATTCCGCCGCCCATTGGCGGGTTATTTTTTTCCGGCAGATCGGCCACAAATGTTTCGCTGGTCAACAGCATCGAAGCCACCGAGACGGCATTCTGCAGGGCGGTTCGGGTAACTTTCAACGGATCTATGATGCCGTCCTTAATCATATCGGCGTATTCTCCCGTGACGGCATTAAAACCGATTCCTTTTTCTTTGCTCCCCACAACTTGAATCACCTCATTGTCGTCTTTGTTGGAATTTTTGGCAATGGCGCGCATCGGCGCTTCCAGCGCGTTGACAACTAAATTGACGCCCTTGGCTTCGTCGCCGAATTCGGTTTCGCCGACCAATTTGGCATTCTTGATTTCCTTAGCCGCTTCAAACAGCGCCACTCCGCCTCCGGAAACAATCCCCTCCTCAATGGCCGCTTTGGTCGCCGAGACGGCGTCCTCAATCCTGAATTTCTTTTCCTTCATTTCAATTTCGGTGGCCGCGCCGACTTTAATGACGGCCACGCCGCCGGCCAGTTTCGCCAGCCGTTCCTGCAGTTTTTCTTTGTCAAAACCGGATTCGGTCTTTTCCATCTGCGACTTGATTTGCTTGATTCTTTTCTCTATTTCCGCCTTTGAACCGGAACCGCCGACAATGGTGGTATTGTCTTTGGTGGCGACCACTCTTTTGGCGCTGCCCAAGATATCCAAATCGGCGCTTTCCAATTTCATTCCCTTATCTTCGGAAATAACTTCGCCGCCGACAATGGCCGCGATATCTTCCAACATCTCTTTCCGCCGATCGCCAAACCCCGGGGCTTTAATCGCCAGAACATGAAAAACGCCTCTCAATTTATTGACCACCAGAGTCGCCAGCGCTTCGCCTTCAATATCATCGGCGATAATGACCAGATTTTTATTTCCCGATTTCACCACTTTTTCGAGCAATGGCATTATTTCGGCCAGCGAGGAGATTTTCTTGTCGGTTATTAAAATAGAGGGTTTTTCCAAAACCGATTCCATCCGCTCGGTGTCGGTTACCATATAAGCGCTGACATAGCCGCGATCAAACTGGAGCCCTTCAACCAATTCATAATCCACGCCCAGAGTTTGCGCCTCTTCAACGGTTACCACGCCTTCTTTGCCGACTTTATTGATCACCTCGGCAATCAGCGAGCCCATTTCTTCGTCGTTGGCGGAAATGACGGCAACATCTTTTATCTTTTCTTTGGTTACCGGTTTGGCATTCTTCTTTAATATATCAGAGACCTTGGACATCGCTTTGTCCATCCCCTTTTTCAAAACCATCGAGTTGGCGCCTGAATTGATTAAATTGATGCCTTCGGCGATCATCGCCTGCGCCAAAACCACCGCCGTGGTGGTGCCATCGCCGGCGACATCGTTGGTTTTTGAGGCCGCCTCTTTCACCAGCGAAGCGCCGATATTTTCAAACTTGTCTTTCAATTCAATGTCTTTGGCGATGGTGACACCGTCGTTGGTGATGGTCGGCGCGCCGTAGCCCTTGTCCAAAACGACATTGCGGCCGCGAGGACCGAGAGTAATTTTTACGGCATTGGCCAATTGGTCAACGCCCCTCTTGATAGCTTCTCTGGCGGCAACGCCGCTGATTATTTGTTTTGCCATAAATTTATTCTAAAATCGCCAAAATTTCGTCCTCTTTCAATATCTTATATTCCACGCCGTCCATTTTAAATTCCGTGCCGGCGTATTTTTCAAATACAATCGTATCGCCTTTTTTGACGCCGGATTTTTTTATCTTGTCGCCCGCGCCCATAGCCACCACTTTGCCCTGCGCCGGTTTTTCTTTGTCGGCCGTTTCCGGCAGAATAATTCCCGATTTGGTTTTTTCCGATTCTTTTGCCGGCGCGACCACCACCCTGTCGCCCAAGGGTTTGATTGCCAACCCGAAATTTTGTTTTATTTGTTTGATTTTCTTCTTTGCCATATGCGTTATATTGTATCCAAATCCCCTGTCTTGTCAAGATTTTTGCAACGGCATATACTTCAATTATGATTTTCAGATTCTTGCTTCGCGTCATTGCCAACGCGCTGGCGGTTTTGGTGGCGGCGCGGTTTGCGCCGGGAGTCACTTATAATTTTGAGCCATTCACTCTGGCAAAAATAGCGTTAATTCTCGCACTGGCCAACGCTCTTTTGAAACCGCTATTGAAATTAATCATGGGTCCTATTATACTGATGACGCTCGGACTTTTCACGATTGCCATAAATATCTTTCTTATTTGGCTGACAGCCTATCTCGTCCCCGCGCTTCATATCAATGATTTCAGCGCTTATTTTTTCACCATGATAATAGTCGGTTTATTTAATTTCGCAATCTCGACCATAGCAAAAAAAGACGACGACTAAATCAAATATGTCGCAATTTTTACCAATAATTCAAATAGTAATCGCAACGCTCTTGATCGGAGCAATTCTTTTACAGTCGCGCGGCACCGGCTTGTCTTCCGTTTTCGGCGGCGAGTCGTCTTTTTACCATACGCGCCGAGGCATTGAAAGAATTATTTTTTGGGCGACAATCGTCCTGGCGACATTGTTTGTCATCACTAGCATCATATCGTTTTTGATCTAATACCAACATTCGTAAATTCATAAAAGTTAAAAACTGGATAAGAGTGTGGAAAAAATTCAGCGCTTATGAAAAACTTTGGGCTGTTGCGTTTTGCGTTGCCGCGATTCTATCGCTGATGCTTTTGTTCAATAATTTCTACCGCGGCCGCACCAGCGAAGTCCCCACTTCGGAAGGCGCTTTCGTCGAAGCGGCGCCGGAGTCGCCCCATAACTTAAATCCCCTTTTATCGGTTAATGATTCCGACCGGGACTTGTCGCGTTTAATTTTTTCTTCGCTCCTAAAATACAACGAAAAAAATGAATTAACGCCCGATTTGGCGGAAAGTTATGAAATTTCCAAAGATGGCAAGACTTATACAATAAAATTGAGAAATAACATTTTTTGGCATGATGGAGAGCAATTCAGCGCCAGTGATGTGGTATTTACTGTTAACGCCGCTCAAAATCCCGAATATAACAGCCCCTTGAGAACCGGTTGGCAAAGCGTCAAAGCCGAGGCAACCGACGCAAATACGGTAGTATTAACTTTAAAAACCCCATATAGCGCCTTTGCCGAAAATTTAGCACTTTTGGGAATTTTGCCAAAACATATTTGGGAAAAAGTTGTGCCTCAAAATTTTCCGCTGGCCAATTTCAATTTCAAACCCGTTGGCACCGGTCCGTATCGCTTCGTAAAATTGCAAAAAGACGCGCTGGGCAGAATTATATCGGTCACTTTAATCGCCAACTCAAATTATTTCTCTTCGGTTCCATTCATAAAAAATTTTATTTTCAAATTTTATTTATCCGAAGAAGAAGCGGTTTCGGCTTTTAACAGAAAGGAGGCCGACGGACTATTGCTCCAGACGGCGCAAAACAAGAATCAATTGCGCGGTTTGCAAAATTCTTCCGTTTTTTCCCTGCCTTCTTTAAGGGTCTATGGTTTGTTTCTCAATACCAACGACCCATTGCTGGGAGCGAGGTATATTAGAGAAGCCATTAGTTATGCTGTTGACCGTAAAGAAATTTTAAGTAAATTATTTTCCGACGAGGGTAAAATAGCCGCGGGCCCCATTCCTCCGGCGGCGCTCGGCTCCAGCCCGGATATTGCGGGTTATTCTTATGACCCCAAAAAAACCGCGAAAATCTTAGAAAAAAACAAGTGGATAAAAAATGAAGAAGGAGTTTACGAAAAAAAGATAGGCAAAAATAAAGAGGCCTCACCATTGAAGTTTACTATCATTACCGCCAAATCAATGGAACTGCCGGCAACGCTAATCCGCGATTATTTGAAAAATGTCGGTATAGAAGCGGACTTGAAAATTCTTGGATTGAGAGAAATTCAACAGGACTATCTCCGAACTAAAAATTACAACGCTATTTTAATCGGCGAGTCCTACACCGATTCTGTCGATCCTTATGTATTCTGGCACGGAACGGCCATAAAAGAACCCGGGCTCAATTTATCTTTATATGCCAACAAAAGCGTGAATAAAATTTTGGAGGACGCACGCCAAATAACCGATTCCGTAAAGCGCGCGAAGAAACTTGAAGAATTTCAAAAACTAATTTTGAAGGACGCGCCGGCGGTTTTTCTTTATTCGCCCAATTATATTTATGTTGTCAATAATGCGGTTAGAAATATAAAACTGGATAGTTTGGTCATCCCGTCATATCGCTTTTCAAAAGTTAACGAATGGTATGTGGAAACGAAAAGAATATGGAAATGATGAATCTTCAGGAAATATTGGGATTGCCGATTTTGTTGGATAAACAAAAATTGGATTTAATTTTTGACGGCGATTTCGCGCCTATGAAAAAATTTGAGCGAGAGTTGAATGAATTAAATCCTTTTCTCCGAGATTCCGACTCTCAAAGTGGCCCCGATCCAGTTTATTATGTTTGGCGCGGCGTTTATTTAAAAAACGATAAAGAAAAAATGAAAAATTCCGGCTTGCGTTTGGATTTAACGCTCATGCCGCCGGGCAAGATCGGCAATGAGTTTGTAAAAACCGCCGGCCATTATCATTTGCAATATCCGGAAATGTATTTTATTTTATGCGGCCGAGCGCATATTTTAACGCAGTTGTATAAAAAAAATCCAAAAATTATAGAAATTGTTCATTTAACAGAAGCAAGCGCCGGAGAGCAGGTTTTTATTCCTCGAGGATTCGGCCATAATACCATTAATGTTTTTGACAAACCGCTTGTGTTCGCGACTTTAGCGGATGAAAAATTGGAAGACGATTACGAATCATATAAAAACAATCGCGGCGCTTCTTATTATTTTTTGACTAAAAATGGCCAAGTTGATATTGTTAAAAATCCGAATTATGATTCGATTCCGGAGTTAAAGAAAACCCCCGCCGAAAAAGCAAGCGCGGGCGCGTGGCGGAACTGGAATACGCGTACGCTTCAGGAGCGTATGGACGAAAGTCATTGAGGGTTCGACTCCCTCCGCGCCCATAAAATTAGGCATAAAAAATAAAAAACAAATGTTAAAACAAAGAATTGCGCCGCCCGCAGTGGCGGCGCCGACAAAACCCCATGCTAATAAAGAAAAATTAAGGATTATTCCTCTGGGAGGACAGGAAGAAGTGGGCCGCAATATGACCGTTTTTGAGTATGGAGAGAATATTGTGATTCTTGATATGGGGCTCCAATTTCCGGAAGAAGACATGCCCGGAATCGACTACATTATTCCCGACACTCATTATCTAAAAGGAAAAGAGAAAAATATTAAGGCGGTAATTTTAAGCCACGGCCACCTTGATCATATTGGCGCCGCCCCCCATATTTTACCGCTTCTCAATTGGCCTCCGGTCTTTGCAGGCAAACTTACGTTGAATCTTTTAAAAAGACGACTGGAAGAATCTAATTTGCTTAAATATTTAAAGGCAAAAGAAATTCAATCGACCGACGAAACATTAATTTTCGGACAAATGAAGATCGGATTTTTTGAGGTCACTCATAGTATAATGGATGCCTTGGGCATTATTATCCAAACTCCTGTCGCCAATGTTTTAGATCTTGGCGACTGGCGATATGATCTTGATCCGGTAAGCGGATCTAAAACGGATTTTTCCCATCTTGCCAAATGGAATACCGAAACCATCCCCTCTATTCTTATGATGGAAAGTTTAGGCGCTACAAAAGAGGGCTCTCAACTTTCAGAACGGGAAGTCTTAAACAATATGCGCAATATTATCGTCAAAGCTCCGGGCCGCATAATCGTGGGCACTTTTTCATCTATGATTGAAAGAGTGGGGCAACTTATCAGCATTGCCGAGGAACTCGGAAAAAAGGTGGCGCTCGACGGTTATTCAATGAAAACTAATATGGAAATAGCCAAAGAAATCGGCTATCTTAAATTTAACCCTTCCACTCTTATTGATGTTAAAAATATCCATGACTATCCAAAACAAAAAATTATGGTTATATGTACCGGCGCGCAGGGCGAAGATCGCGCAGTATTGATGCGGATCGCCAATGGCGAACACAAATCGGTAAAAATTGAAAAATCCGATACGATTATTTTCGATTCTTCTATTATTCCGGGCAACGAGCGCACCATTCAACGGCTTAAAGATACGCTCTATCGCCAAGGCGCCGATGTAATTCATAAAGAAATCATGGAAGTGCATAGCGGAGGTCATGCGTTTATTGAAGATATCAAACTTCTAATCAATCAGGTGAAACCCCGCTATTTATTGCCGATTTATGCCAATCATTATTTACTGCGAGAAGCGGCTAAAGTAGCCGAGACAATTAGCTTTCCTAAAGAAAATATTTTTGTTCTTGATAATGGCAATGTCGCGGAATTGGACGGACAAAATTTAAAAGTACTAAAGGAAAAAATTCCAATTGATTATGTTTTTGTTGACGGTTTGGGCGTGGGTGACATCGGAGAAGTGGTTTTGCGCGACCGGCAATTAATGTCAGCCGATGGGATGTTTGTTATTATCGCCGTTGTTGACAGCCAGACCGGAAAAGTTAAAGGCGAACCGGATGTTATTTCGCGCGGATTCATCTATATGAAAGAGTCCAAGGACTTATTGCGGCAAACCCGCAAAAAAATAAAAGAAACTATCGCCAAAAGCGCCATTCCCAACTCCGAGATCAATTGGGTTTATATCAGAAATAACCTGCGGGATAATATCGGCAAGTTTTTGTACACAAAAACTCGCCGCCGCCCGATGATATTGCCTGTTATCGTAGAAATATAATAAAATAAAATCATGAGAATACTATCCGGGATACAGCCATCGGGAGAACTCCATATAGGCAACTATTTGGGAGCGATAAAAAATTGGATCAAACTGCAAAACGAAAAAAATGAGTGTTGGTTTTTTGTTGCCGATTACCACTCTCTGACCGAGAACTACAACCCCAAAGAGAAATCGAAGGAAATTTTAAATTTGGCAACCGATTTATTGGCGCTGGGTTTAGACCCCAAAAAATCCACAATTTTTCAGCAATCGCAAATTGAAAGCCACGCGAATTTGGCCTGGATTTTTAATACATTGGTCAGAATGTCCGAACTGGAACGAATGACCCAATATAAAGACAAGGCGTCAATTCAAAAAGAAAATGTCAACATCGGGCTTTTCGGCTATCCGATTTTGATGGCGGCGGATATTTTGATTTACAAAGCCGACGCCGTGCCCGTTGGCGAAGACCAAATCCAGCATTTGGAATTGACCCGCGATATCGCCCATCGTTTCAACGAAAAATTCGGCCAGACATTTCCCGAACCGAAATCGCTTTTGACCGAAACGCCGCGAATTATGAGTTTGCTGGATCCGACCAAAAAAATGTCTAAATCGGGCGGAGAAAAATCGTATATCGCGCTTACCGATTTTCCGGAAATTATTCAAGAAAAAATAAAATCCGCGGTCAGCGATACCGGAGGCGGCAAAGATAAAAGAGGCGGAGAGAATTTGTTGGAAATTTTTAACGCCTTCGCGGAAACAAAAAACGGGCAATCGGAATATTCAAACTATAAAAGATACCATGAAGAAGGAACGCTGAAATACGCCGAATTCAAGCCGGCGCTCGCCGAACTAATCTCTAATTATTTCGCCGACTATCGCGCCAAACGCGCCGAACTTTTAGAAAATCCCGACTTTGTCAAAAATGTCTTAACCGAAGGCAATAAAAAGACCTCTGCCATAGCGGAGGCAACCCTTCAAGAAGTTAAGCAAAAACTCGGCTTGATTATTTAGTGTTTAAATATTTTTTTATTTACACTATCCCAACGATCGCATTTATAGTATAAATTTTATTTATTTTTTATCAGATTAACTAAATTATCTTTTACTCGGTTCAAAACCATTTCATTGGTGGCCTCTATATTGAGGCGGAGCAATGGTTCGGTGTTTGAAGAACGCAGGTTCAGCCAGAAATCCGGAGTTTTAACGGTTAATCCATCCAACCAATCAATATCATAGCCCTCAAAATTTTTAGCGACTTTTTTTATCACTTCTTCCGGATTATCAACGGGGAAATTCATCTCCGGAATGGAAATATATTTATTAAATTCCGATGTCAAAACCGATAAATTTTTATTTTCGTTACTTAAGATATCAAGCATTGTTAGAAAGCTAATAATTCCCGAATCGGCGTAAAAGTTTTTTTTGAAATAATAATGACCCGAGGCCTCAATGCCAAAAAGCCCGCCCACTTCTTTCAGTCGCCTTTCAATGAAGGAATGCCCCGCCCTTTCACGGATTCCTTCGCCGCCGCAGGCGGCGATGGTGTCGGAAACAATTTTACCCGTCGTCGCGCTGTAAATAATTTTTCCGTTATGATTTTTCTTTAAAAAATATTTTGCCATCAGCGCGCCAATAATTGATGGATTTATTGCCACCCCCCTTTCGTCCGTAAAATTGATTCGATCGCCGTCGCTGTCAAAAGCGCAGCCAAAAGCATAATTTTCGGCGTTTATTTCCACCGGCAGTTTTTCAAGAACCGATTTGAAAATTTTTCCGACGGCATCCGATTTCATATCAACAGCAATTTTCATCGGTCTTATTTTTTCCATATCAACGGCTCCCAAAACATGTTTGACATATTCATCCTTTATATCTTCCACGATGATTTTTCCTTTTTCTCGCGAAACGCCCGACTTTTCTTCATTGATTATTATTTCCAGATCTTTGGCGGGAAAAAAATCAACGGCGCTTTTCATTAATTTGAAACCGTTCCACTCATTTGAATTGTGAGAGGCCGTAATCATAACGGCGGGAAGATTAAAATGCCCCGAAGCGAAATAAACCATATCAACCGTGGCAAGGCCGATGTCCAAAATATTAATTCCCTCGCTTACCGCCCCTTCTATAAACGATTCTTTTAAAATTGGCGAAGAAGCTCGTGAATCGTGTCCGACAACCATTTTTGAAGACGCGATATTATTTTCTTTCAAATACACGGCAAAAGCGCGCCCGATTTCATGGGCAGTTTCTTCATTTAGATCGCTCGGATAAATCCCGCGAATATCGTAAGCCCTAAAAATTGACGGATTGATAAACATGAACTTACTATTAAGTATAACACATTTTCATGTCTCTTAAGATAGGTATAGTTGGGATACAATCAGACATGATACCAGTGGCTCAAGCGTTAAATTAATACCTTTTGTTTTCATTATAAAACTACCGCCCCCGATGCAGAGAGGAGTAGATTATGGCTTTAGACCGGCTAAAATGGCCCCTACAAGCCCGCTTCAAGCTTCTGCCTGATGAATGACATTAGAATAAATGCGTTATAATATTTTTATGCGCACACCAGAAGAAATTGATTATGAACTATTAGATAAGTGCCTCATTTCCGAGGATGCGAGAGCCCCCTTATCAAGGGCTTTGTCTTATTTGCCAAATGTTGTCATTGATTTTGTGATTGAAAATTGTGTTTTTATTTCTCCGGGTAAGGATGACAGAGGAATATATATAGCAACTGGTGATTTTCGTCTTAAACAAAAACAGTGCTTAATTATCTTGCCTAACATGCTTTGGTCCAAAAACAGAAAAACCATAGCATTTGTTGTTGCCCATGAGGTCGCACACGCATATAAAAAACATGGATTTAAAAGCTTCGAAGACTCGGATCTTGTTCTTAATGGCAAAAGGGAAAGGGACGCCGACAAGCAGGCCATTCTATGGTTGCGCCCTCATTTTACGGGGTCATTCAAAGAATGTATGTATAAGAGTTGGCAACTATCGTAGACAAAGAAAAAATATTATTTATTCAAGCGCAAACTCCTCCTTATCAGCATTCCACACATAATGATATATATGTGATGATTCCGAGCAATCCTTATCACTCCCGTCTTTTGCGACGGAACAAATTTTCTCGGTGGTTTTAATATCCACCGCTGAATCATCCGGGTAACCCTCATTCATTATGTCTGTTCTCCCATATTCGTTTTTACCACTCTCACCGGGCACCCCAAGAGTTCGTGATTGATAAGACATTACCATTTTCATTTCTCCTGACCTTCCCAAGACATACCATTCGTCATTATCAATTTGCATTCCAGTCCCCCAAGTTACCATTTTTGTAACAACAAGCCAGTCGTGTTTGCTACCCTTAATAATACGATAATCGGGTGTCCCACGAGCTGGATTTGTGATTGAAAGCGTAGTTACAATTTCGCCTGTTTTATTATCTAGAAAAATAAAATTCCTACTATTAAAGTATTCATTTGTAAGAATTTTTAGTTCCCATTCGTCAAAACTTGGCATCAGCCTCGCTATTTCGAACTCTTCTATTTCCAGTTTTACTGTTGTAGACGCCGGCATGGGTTGATGCGTAGAATACCAAAAATAAAAGAACCCCACGAAAAAGATGGCCATTATAGAGATGTAAAGTATTTTATTTTTCATAGTTTAATTTACTTATCACAACTCTTTAATTTTTGTTTTATTGCAAAACTCCCCACCTTAATATTCTCCCTATACTCTCTATTTCACCTACCATAGAGGAGGTCGGTATACCAAAATAACAATCGCTTTTTGTAAGTATCGCAGCTCCACCAGAATTACCGTGATCGATTTTTGCATCTGTAAGGTAATAATTCCCATCTATGCCCGAAATAATTCCTTTGGTAGCCGTAATGCTTCTCTGAGAGCCAATAGCGGGGTAACCTAAAACCAAGATATCATCTCCAATACCAACATCACTTAAGTCGCATATTTTAGGATTTTTAGGTGTGAATTTAGAAAAGAAGGGGTCTTCCGAAAGCAATGTAATCCACCCTATGTCTTGCGAATATTCTTTGGTAGCAAAATGTATATTTTCTCTCTCAACTATAAAGTCTTTTCCTGCAGAAAGAAACAAGATTCCACAATATGTGGGACGATATTCTTCTTCATCAGCCAAGACATGTTTATTTGTTAAAATGTTAAAACCGATTGTATCGAAATTAAACAATGTTCCCGATCCCATGACCGTTCTGTAAAGTTGTCCTGTATCAGCATTTTTCCAAAAACATCTAACAAAAACTACTCTAGGGCTCCATTCTGCGATTATTTGAGCCGTTGTAGGGTCTTTTTTAATAGGTGGTGGGGTTTCCAAACTTTCTATCTGACTTTTAAAAGCATCTATTTCGTCTTGCTGATTATTTTTTGATACTGGTGTTGGCGGAGAATCGCAATAAGCATCACTTTTACCATTTGTGGGGCATATAAGCGACTGCCCTGTTTCACACTTTTTCCAATAGTAGCCATTACAAAAAATATCGCTTAAATCTAAACCCGTACCTTTTGTTGCGAATTTTTGCGTAGTTGGCGTTGTTGGTGGAATATAATTCGGGACATTTATTATAAAAGTGATTATCGAGGCAATTAAAAATGCAATTGCCCAAGTTATTTTTTGTTGTTTTTCACTCTTTTCCTTTCTGATTATTGAAAAGATATATGCGACAAGCCTTGATATTGTTAATCCTCCTATTGCCATTCCTAATAAACCAAAAAATGGAATCTTGCTGGAGCCAAAAAACAAAATAATATAGATCAATAATCCTATGCCCATTAAAAACCAAAAAGTTTTTGAGCCATAACCTTTTTCTTTTTGCGTCTCTACAATTTTTTGCTTTAATGTTTCTAAATCTATGCGATAAAAAGTTTTCCTTATTATTGGCGGTACTGAAGTAGGCGTTGTCGAAAAAGCCACAATACTATGCCCACAGTTTTGACAAAATCCATCTCCTTCTTCTATTTTACTTTCGCAATTTGAGCATTTCATAGAATCGTATTCTTATTCAACTTCACGAAACGGTTTCCCACATGAGGAACAAAATTTTGTATCTTTCGTGTGCCTTACCCCACAATGCCCGCAATATTTTATATTGTCATGCTGCATAGCCGTGTTTGTTGTCTTGTCTGGTTTAGCGGTAATTTTGATATTCTGATTATAAACACCCCCCACTCCCCCAACTTCCCTTGGATCAAGCCCATATTCGTTATTACCCCTAGTTCCGTCAGTGCAAGCCAGTATTAAGTTATAAATAGGGATAAGAAGGTACCAACCGCTTTTATTAACATCGTGCATCCGGCGCACACCAACAGCAATAAGCGGAATCACAGTAGCTAACCAGTAGATGCCGTTTAAAAAATTCCAACCATCTTCAGAATTGATATCGGCTATCTTTCCGATAATACTTAGCGCAAGAAGAATAAGGAAATTGAAAAGAAAAAACATCCAATATTCTTTTCTTCTCGCACGCCCATCAAACACAGCATACTTTTTAAATACTTCAAAATAATAATTCATTTTTTTAATTTGCCGTTCTTTAATTATAATTTTTTCCTCCTTAGTTTTAATTTTTGTATCTATCGCATCAAGTAGACTGCCCTTACCAAGTAGTTGGTCACACAGTTTATCAAGCCAATCTTGTTTTTTATTTTCCATACTTTTTATTGATAACCCCCCCAAATAAGTAAACAAAAAGCCCGTGTCCACTAGGTCTTGCGACCCAATATTTCTTTCGAAATATTGCCCATCGAAGAGTTGTAGAACACGGGTTCTATATCTTCGATGGGTCTTTGTACCATGCCAGTATTGCTACTTGGTTTAGGCCACTTACTTATTAAATTTTATACTTATTACTATATTACAAATTTTTCTAAAAATCCAATAACAAATAAGCGGAGCTTGCTTCAGTTCTCAGTTAAGGTGTAGTGATTAAAAAAACCTACGAGCCATATTTTTCTTTAATTTTCCGAATAATTTCTTTTTCATGCTCCTGGAGAGCACTTACCACCTCATCGACTGCCCGTGCCGGCTCCTTGTCGTAATTTGAATAAATAGTTGAAGAAAAATTAAGTTTTAAATAAAAGAGATCAATCGTACTTTGTATGATTTTAAACAATGTCCTGATTTGTATCCCAGTAATTTTAACATCATCTTTTTTTAAGTCATTGTGAACTAAATACTGATCTCTATATGTTTTTAAATCACTAATAAGTTCTTTGTTTCTTAGCAGTCGGTTGCGGATTCTTCTTATATCTTGAAGAGTAAATGGCTTATAACCCTCAAGAAGTGCTGGAATAAAGTTTTTTTCAATATGGTGTGCTAAAAACTCGTTTTTAGAAAATGAAGAAAAATTGTTTTCAACAAAATCTAACAATAACTCTATGGTTAATGATTGTTTTTTCTTATTTTTATCAAAAAACTTTGCTAACTCAACAAAGAAATAACAACGGGCGGCTTCTTGCAGCGGTGAAAAGAAATATGGGTACTTGCCGAATATTTTAACATTTGCATCTGCGTTCTTTTTCCCAACTACATTGGGTGCGGTAAGTTTTCTAAATCTCTCGTAAATTCTAAGAGCAGCGAGAGTATTTAAGTATTGATCCCTCAAGTCCCCAGTCCATTTAAGCGCTTTTGCAAAGTTATTCTGATGAGAATACATAGTTTAAAAATTAAAGCTCCTCGAACTTTGATTCTATCTTAACTATATTCGCACCCACTTTAAGCCCGCTACTTTCCGGCTTGTAAATCATTGAAAATTTCTTTGAAAATCAGGAATCGTTTGTGTAAAAAAGTATTAAATCTACTTCGTATCTTATTTAATTTCTTCTTCTTCTTTTTTCTTATTAGAAACGGACGGTCAAATTGTTCCAGGTTTTTCAAATCCTTGAAAGGCAGCAGTTCAGATTTTAAATAGTTGTTAATTTTTTCTATACTTATATTTCCATAAAATTCAATTTCAGATTTAAGCCATTTAGATGGAACTTCCTTACCTTTGCGGATATTTTGGTCCTTGTTAAGATAATGCAGATTTAATATATTATTTACCTCGCTACCAAGCACCCCCTTCTTATACAAATCAAATGGATAAAAATGGTCATCCTCCGGACTGTGTTGCTTTGTTTCTACATCTATTCGGTTGGTAGGATTGCCATCAATATAGACCGGATGCTGTTTCCATAAAGCTAATTTGACGATATTCCTTACAGAAGACCTTCCGGCTTTTATATCTGTTGTATCGAAAAATGATTTCACTATGTCAACTTTCTTTATAGTAAGATTTGTTTCTTCTATTGCCAGTCGCTTCATTTCTATAGCATCCGGACCAATATTTCTATTATAACCAGAACCAATATATCTATTAGAAAGAGATGCTCTCCAAAACCATTTTTTAAGTTCTGTTTGCTGTTTTGAGGTAGGCTTGTTATTAAAATAAAAGAATATACTTAACACAGTTAACAAAGTCTGAGACGGTAGTTCACTTACTGAAATAATTCCATATTCTCCTTTTAGATACTGCATTGCATTAGATACGGCTTTGATACCATCATCGAATATCTTATTGTATTTTTTAGCATCCGCTTCCTCACGAACGGCTTGAGCAATTTTCTTCAGTGCTTTGATATCTATCTCTATAACACCTTTATCCTTTTTATTACCCATCTGCAACTGGCAAACAAGGGCGAAAACATGAATAAATGTTACCGTATTTATATCCCGAGTCAGGGATTCTCTGTTATGTCTTTTCCAAACTCTAAGCATTCTTTCAAAATCAGTATGCTTGGTCCATGTTTCGGACAAGAAAATTGATTCCGTTGCTATCCTTGTCCCTGCTTGATTTATTCTTTCAAAAATCTCAATAGCATTTTTATAATTATCTAAAGAAATAATAACCACCGGAAACATATAAGATCTCCCGATTAGATTAAGCAGTTTCTTAAATTTAATATCTCTAAAAACACGTTTATCATAATCAAGAAAATATCCCTCCTCATTTTTATTAATGAAAAATTTATCAAAATCTATCAATTGGCTATAGCGAGTATCGCAAATATCATGAAAACTATCCCTAACTTGATGCTGTGAAAATACCTTTTGCCTTGCCAAATAATAAAGAGATAGAAGCCTTTGCTGACCATCTAATACAAGAAATCTTTTAGCCGGCACGTTATCCCCATCAATGGTTCGAGCATCAATTTTTTGACCAGTTTCCCACAATACAAGGCTGCCAATAGGATATTTTTTTCTAAGACTATCGAATAGTTTCTTAACTTGGGGAATTTTCCAAACATAACCTCGCTGAAATTCCGGAACGGCTACATGGTTTCTTTCAATAAATGAAATTAGCGTTTTTAGATTAAATTTATATACTTTTGTAGACATTTTTTATCAAGCAATGATATTACCATTCAAACATCTCAACTATGTTTTCAATGGCGTTTTTAATGCGATCAATGATTCCCTGTCGTTCTTTGATTCGAGGCGCCTCCGGTAATAAATCGACAATATCTTGTCCGTTAGGCGGTTTTTGCGCGTACAGGTATTCACCGATCAGATGTTCAAACTTTTCAATCGGGATATTTTCAGTTTGAGCGATAATCTTCAAACTCTCGGAACGTTCACTTGCCCAAAATTCACTAAACGCTTTTTCAACATCGTCTGACCTGCCAATTTTGGGCAAATTTTCTTCAATGAATTTCTTGATTAAATCTTTCTTCTTACGAAGTTTGACATCCCTATCAAATAGACGCAAAATTTCTTCCGTTTTCTTTTTACGGACCACATCGGAGCTAATATTTTTAAGACCGGCAATGAGTTGGATAATATAGTCAAAGTTAATAATATCCCGAACGGTCAGTTCAATTTCAAAGTCAATTTGGTCCAAAATAGATTCAATTTCGCTATTATTATTTTTACGATCCTCATAAACATCCAAGTATTTGCTTTGATAATCATAAAATTCCTGCTCCGTTATTCCAATGTCATTAAAAGAAAATTCTGCGAATGTCTCGAGCGACGATTTGATACGAAGTAAATCACGAAATATCTTTACAAATTCCGCTTTTTCTTCTTCTCCTTGCAACCCATCGACACTAGAAACAGTCGGCACCTTTTCTCGTAATTCCGCCAGTTTATCTTCAAATTCTTTTTTCTGGACTTCATACGGTTTTTTAAACACAACATCTTTGGCGTTTTCATCACCAAAAAGCGCCAATGCTTTATCGGTTGCTTCTTTTAAGTTTCTAAATGAAACAATATTGCCGTGAGGTTTGTCAGAATTTAAAAGCCGATTTGTTCGTGAATATGCTTGAATCAATCCGTGATATCGCAAATTTTTATCCACATACAGCGTATTGAGCCGTGGACTATCAAACCCCGTCAAAAACATATTAACCACCAAAACGAGATCGACTTCCTTATTCTTTATTCTCTTCTGCAAATCCCGGTAATAATCATAGAAACGATCAGTTGAAAAGTTTGTTGAATATCGTTTGTTGTAATCCTTTATACAGTCCTCTAAGTAATCTCTTGAATGTTGATTGACAACTGCCCCCTCGTCGTCAAAGACATCAACATCAAGTATGTCGGAGCTCTCGTCTTCGTTCGCTTTATAGGTAAAAATTGTCGCAATAGAAAAATCTTCCGCTTTCTTATCCTTGAGTAATTTATAATACTTTTTTAATACCTCAATAGATGAAACGGCAAATAATGCATTAAACTTTCCCTGTTTTGTTTTTCGTTTCCAGTCCGCCAGTATATAATCCGTAATTTTATTCAACCGGTCGGCGCTTTCAAGCACTTCTTGGGTATTAATGCCTTCAATCATAACATCGGCAAAAATATCTGCGTCTAATGTATCCGGATCTTTTTGCGTGTATTTCCCAACATATTCAACAGCAAAACCAAGCACATTATTATCTGAAATCGCATCGGTAATAATATACTTATGCAAACATTCGCCAAAGACATCAACGGTCGTTACTCCTCCCACATTATTATCAGCAAAGATTGGCGTTCCGGTGAAGCCAAACAATTGAGCTTTTTTAAAGAATCCTTTTATCCGAGCATGTGTCTGCCCAAATTGACTTCTGTGACATTCATCAAAAATCACAACCACTTTTTCATTGGCTAAATATTCAAAATGCTTGAGATGAGATTCTCTCCCGATAGCGATATCAAGCTTTTGAATTGTAGTAACGATAAGTTTTCTATTTTTATCTTCAAGTTGCTTCACAAGACTATGCGTGTTATCAGTGCCATCCACCGCCCCTTCGGAAAAGGAGTTGAACTCTTTTGTTGTTTGAATATCCAAGTCCTTTCTATCCACCACAAAAAGCACCTTTTTAACTTCAGGCATTCGTGAAAGTACTTGACTTGTTTTGTATGAAGTTAATGTTTTGCCTGATCCTGTGGTGTGCCAAATATAGCCATTTTTATCAGATTCACGCACTCGGTCCTCAATCGCTCTTACTGCATAATATTGATATGGGCGAAGGGTCATCGGGATTTGCGTTGCTTCAGCCAATACAATATATTCAGCAATCATTTCTGATAGAGCGCATTTTTCCAGAAATGCATCGGCAAACTCATCTATCTTGGTAATTTTTCTATTCTTCACATCCGTCCAGTAGAAAGTTTGTTCAAATGATTGTTTTGGATTATTTGAAAAATATTTTGTATTTACTCCGTTTGAAATCACAAATATTTGGATATATTCAAACAGTGTTCCCGTAAATGAGTGTTTGTGATAGCGCTGGATTTGGTTAAAGGCCTCTTTGAGTTCCATACCTCGGCGCTTAAGTTCAATTTGCACCAATGGCAAGCCATTCACCAACAAAGTCACGTCATAGCGATTTTCATAGCGTCCGGCTTGAGTAATTTGCTGCGCAACTTGATATTCATTTTTGCACCACTGATCCATATTGAAAAACCGCACATAGAAAATGCTCTCATCATCACGAGTCAGGACAAGGCGATCACGCAAGGTCTTGGCTTTTTGAAAACGGTCGCTTTTGTTTATGTGATTCAATATGCGAATAAACTCATCATCAGAAAAAGTTGTTTGATTGAATTTTTCAAGCTGTCCTCGCAGGTTCGCAACCATCGCAGCGGCGTCTTCCAAGACAACCGAAGAAAAACCCAACCGCCCAAGCTGTTCAATCAAGGTCTTTTCAAGTTGTTGCTCACTTTGGTGGGTCATATTATTTTTTTATAAACGGTTGAATCGATCCATTAATAAAACTTTTCAACATAAGAGACCTTGGTGTTTTTTTGTTTTCAAACTTTTTTTCTATTTCTTTAATCCCACTTTTTAACCTTTTCTTTAATTTTTTGAGAAATGGGATTTCCTGCTCAATGCCATTTATTTGAGTCCTTAAATTTTCATACCTATCTTTAAAAGTTTTCTGTAATATATGTAACATAATTGGCCTACCTTTGATTAATATTTTTGCTATTTCTTCTACATCAAAATATTGAAAATAAGCATCTCCATTTCCTGTATTATGCAAAAAATTATAATTTATTAATAAATCTAAGCTCTGTTCAGTGTTTTTTTCTCCCTTTAAGATAGGCATCAATTCGTTTTTAATCTTTTCTTTGATGAATATTTCTTTATGGCTCTTTATCTTTTCATTAATTAATTCAATCAATTTTCCCCACTCTTCATTTTCCATTCCAAAATATTCAAGCCCATAAGTACTTTTTCTCCAACTAAAACCCCACTCCTGTTCGCATAACTTTAAAGGAAATTTCTTTTCTTTAATTAATAACTCGATGTATTCTTTGCCCTCTTTAAAAATATCTTTTTTGTCTTTCTTCAATAAACCTTCTTTAGAAAAATTCAAAAAAATTCCAAAAACATGTAACACCACATAAAAATCATCATAGTCTCTATTTTCCCACTTTTTTTGTACATCTTTTAAGTTACTAAAAAAATCCTCATCGCTGTGATCATAGCGATGCCAAAGTTTTTGCCATGATTCTTTGTTTACACCAATAAGATTTTCAAAATTACCAACTAATTCTCCATTTTCTTTTTCTGATAAATTAATTCCTTGTAAAATTTTTCCTAATATATTCACATCAAAACAAGTGACCCAATGAGACAGTCCTTCGTCATATTTATCTAAAAAGTGGTCCTTATTTTTGTCATCTAATCCTTTAAAAAATTGGGGATACTTTTTAAAAAAATCTTCACTTTTTATATTACCTCTCTTGTATTCAATAAAAATGACAACAAATTCATAGAACATTTTTTCAAACAATTCAACATTTTCTTTTACCTTGCTTGAAAAACTTTTAAAGAAATACTCAAAGCTAGATAACGCTTGCTGTATTAATCTTAAATTATCATATTTAGACTGGGTAAAGATTTTTGAAAGTAATTTTTTTATATTTTCAGAATAATTTATTAAATCATCGCCCATCACCCCCTCGGTAAACAAAGTTATTGCCTCCTCCTGTGAAGGATTAATGCAAAATTCTTTCCCAATCAATTTTTCTTTAATTTTTCTATATTTATCACCACTCTTAGACTCTAGAAGATCTTCTTCATTCGCAACTAAAATAACCTTTTGATTTTTAAATTCAACGAAATTATTTATATACCCGAGTAATTTATCAATTTCAATATTACATCTTTCAAGATCATCAAAAACAAAAACACAGCCCTTACTTTTCTTTAAGAAAATATCCACCAACAACTCATCAGCGTCAGAAGGAACCCAGTCTCTAATTTTTGGTATTTTTTTAATGTTTCTGAGTATGCTACTTGCAAAAATATTATATTTTTCTGGGACAAAAGGAATCAGTTCAATGATTATTTTTTCTTTTATCCCGTTAAAACTATCAACACCATACAAGCTAATATGTAAAATCTTTTTTTCTTTTTTTATATCAATGTAGTTCTTAATAAAATAAGTTTTCCCGCAACCCCACTTTCCTTTTAATAAGACAGCAAATGGAAGATTATTTTCGAAATCACAATAATAATCCAAATATTCTTCTATATGTTTGTTTATTATCATTGTATTTATACAAACAACCCCTGCATCAAGCCCCTTTTCCATTGCTCGGCTTGGACGATTTGTTGTTGTTTTGATTCTATTATTTTATCTATTGAAGTTAAAAATCCCGCAATTTTTTGCTGTTCTAAGAATAAGGGGACCGGCACAAAAAAATTCTTTACAATTTTAGCATTCAAGTTTCCTTGCGTGCCGGTTTCAATGAAGCTATGCACTAACTTTTTATAAAAAAATAAATAATAATATAAATATTCTAAATTAATAATTTTACTATTTGGTATTAAATTGATCATTGCCTGAGATGTTGCAAGAGGTATTTGGTTTATAGCAACAAACCCGACGCTTGCATACATTGAATATATGAGTGAACCCTTTGGCACAATCCATGCTGATGAATTTTTTAGACCCTCTTCACTTATACTTTTCTCAGTTTGCAATATATATTTTCCACTCTTTGTCATGTCGGCAATCGAAAGAAATGGGATACTGCCATCATAGTATTCTTTCTTTGTTGAGGTTGGCGTTCCTCCACTCTTTGCCTTATCACAAATTTCCCCCAGTTTCTTCTCCTCCCACTTCGGGAACTCCTTTCCATCCTCATCCTTGAAACGGATTTCTTGTGCAAAGATTTTTTGCATCATTCCTTTTTTGTAAGATTCAAAAGATTCTTTTTGCGCCTGCAGATTTTCAATCCACGCATCCGTTGATCTTAAAAAATCAGAAATTTTTTGTTGCTCTGGAATGGATGGAAAAATAACCGGGCATCTTAAAACTTCATCTTTTCTTAAGTTTGTTTGACTTACGCCATTATCAAATTTTAAAAAATATTTATTTCGATTTAATATTCTAATCAAAAAGGGACTTACAATTTCTTTTGATTTAATTCCACCAATTCTTTGATTGAGTGTATAAGTATTATCCTCATTAACTAAAAAGCACTTACTTATTGCCTTACCATTCGGAATATCACTCATAACAATAGCAATGTCGTCTTTTTTAAGTGAGGATATCTGTTTATCTGAATATTTTTTAACCTCGCCATTTTGTGAAATAAATTTTGAATTTACAACAATATATTTTCCATATTCTGAAATATCTTGCTCGTGAGCTTTTCCATTCCAAAATTTAGAAACCTCCCCCAACTTATTCTCCTCCCACACACCAGAAAAACCTGGAAAGCGAAGTTTCGGTATTTTTTTAGTTTCTAATTGTACAGCTTTACTTGGCATAACTAAAATGGTTTATTGATTTTCAATTCATTGCAAAATTTTTCAATCTTGTTTTTCAGACCGAGCTCGTTTGCGTGCAATTCTTTCAACCTCTTTGAAACCTCTTTAATATCCACTGCTACTTCTTCCTCAACTGTGTCCACATAGCGTGGGATATTTAGATTGTATTCATTTTCTTTGATTTCTTTTATGCTTGCTCTGTGTGAATATTTTTCTATTTCTTTGCGACTTTTATAGGTATTAAAAATCTTCTCAATATTTTCATTGGTGAGTTTGTTTTTATTACCAATCTTTTCAAAGCCTTTGGAGGCATCTATAAACAGAATGTCTTCATCATCTTTGCGACATTTTTTAAAAATAAGAACTGTTGCTGGAATAGCTGCCCCATAAAAAAGATTCGAAGGAAGTCCAATGACTGCATCAAGATAATTTTGCTTTTCTATGATGTATTTTCTAATATGGCCTTCGGCGCCGGACCGGAAAAGCGCCCCATGAGGCAATACAATAGCCATAGTGCCATTATCGCCGAGGTGATAGAGCATATGAGTTACAAAGGCATAATCAGCTTTATTTTTTGGAGCTAATCGCCCATATTGAGAAAATCGATCATCATGCGCTAGTTGTGGGTCGCTATTGCCTTTCCACTTTGAGGAAAAAGGTGGATTGGCGACGATTGCCTCCGCCTTAAGGTCTGCGTGCATATCCTCTCTAAGGGTATCGCCTTGGCGTATTGAAAAACGATCAAAGCGCACTCCGTGCAAAATCATATTCATTCGGGCAAGGTTGTAGGTCGTCGGGTTGAGCTCTTGTCCATAATATTTTACAACTTCGGTAAATTCGCCAAGACGAAGTAAAAGCGAACCAGAACCACAAGTTGCGTCATATGCTGATTTGATGCGTTTTTTATCTACAGAAACAATTTGAGCAAGCAAGCGTGATACTTGAGCAGGAGTATAGAACTCACCACCTTTTTTACCAGCGCCGGCAGCAAATTCTCCAATCAAATATTCATAAGCATCGCCAAGAAGATCGCTTTTGGCGTCTTCAAGCTTAAAATCAATACCATTAAGCAATGTGAGCACTTCAACAACAACTTCATTCTTTTCACTCTCACGAGAACCAAGTTTCGTGGAAGTCAGGTCCACATCATCAAACAGTCCTTTGAAGTCATCCTCACTTGCGGTTCCTGCCGAGGTTTTTTCAATAGCATTAAGAATATTTTTAAGATCCTCCAGAATAAAAGTTTTTTGATCTTTTATTTCACCTTTTCCCTTTTTGACTAAATATGAAAAAAGCTGTGACGGTCTTAAGAAAAAACCAAGTTCATCAATGCAAGCCTTTTCTATATGCTTCAAATAGTCCTTCCCCTCCTTTGTGTTTTCTTTTATTTCAGCAAAAGTGATTTTTTCACGAGCAAGAAGTTTTTCATTTACATATCGCTCAAGTTTTTCAGAAAGATATTTATAAAAAATAAAGCCAAGAATATAGTTTTTATATTCATCGGCATTCATTTTGCCTCGCAGCACATTAGCCACGCCCCATAACTGTCTCTCTAATATCCTTTTTTGTTCTTCTGACATAAAATTATTTTTGTTTGAGTAATTTTAATATATCACCTCTTCTATACCGCCTGTCTTTCCTTGTACCATAGCGGATTGCCTTTAAAAACCCCGAATTATCCCATTTTCGCAGGGTATTTGGATGAAGAGCTAGAATTGAGCAAGCTTCAGCCAGAGTTATAATTTGATCTTTTTTTGTGTCGGTCATATATAAATCGCTTACTTACCATCACTTTACACCATCCAATAATTGAAATCAATAAAAAACGGCGATCCCGTCTGTAGGACCGCCGTTTTTGTGCGACACTATCTTCTTAAGGATTGAATGGCTTCAGAGGCCTCACTTCTGGTGAGCCCATCAACTTGTGATTCCCACCGGCTCTTTTCATCCTCGTCTGTAATATTCGTGTGTACAAGCTCAAGTAGATAGCTTTTCTGCCGGTCGGTTATAGAATCGTCTCGTTCAATCCCCGCCCCTTCATATACATTTTCAAGCCGCAAAATGTCTAAGCTCTTGCACGCTGAATTGGCTGCTGACATTAAAGCGCCGTTCAAACAGGAGAAAATAATGCGCTCTATACCGCTATTGATTCTCGAGATAATCGATGAGCCGTGACCTATGCCCACAGGCCGGCCATCCTTGCTTAAGATGCATTGTACCGCAATAAGGCCAGGAGTCTTTAAGGTTGACAGGGTTCCAGTATCTTCGGAGAAAGTGGCGCTAAGATTATAGGTTCCACAAAGCTTTCTTACTTCCTGGCGGATTGGATGACTCTCGGACTGCGTGTCGAGCGTCTTCTCCATCGCCACCCTTACCGGATGTGGTTGAAAAGTAGCTATCGCCTGACTTTTGTAATTGTTCATGGTTTTTAGATTTTGTTAATTGTGATGAAATTGTCCGAATATTCGACCTCAACTTTACTGCCGACGGTAAACCCGGATTCGAGAAGGAACCTATTAGCAATTCTAAGCATCGGCTTTTGCTTATCATCGCCGGGAGCCTCTAATATGGTCATTTCTCTTTTCGGACCATAACTTAATCTCATGATTAATTTAGCTTCGTTCATAATTTTCGTTTTTCTACTTGTTTACAATAGAAAAGGCAAACACCTCTTTTGATTTTCTTAATAATGTTTCCTACTGGGTCTTTTACCTCGACGAAAGTAATTGACCGAATGGCTTTTTCTCCCTTTTTTACTCGATACCCAAGCTTCCACCATTGGGCGAAAGTAAGGGCATTATTATACGGGTCATACTTCTTCACTTCTTCATGACCCCAGCGCTTTTCTATCTGTTTGGCTACCAGGTCATAGGTAACCGAAGACCCTGTATAGGGAGATATACGGGGAGGAACACTCATAATTTCATTTACACTTTGCATATACGGCTTGATTATCACTAACGCCAAAATACGCTCGACTAGGCATATTAATGAAGAATTTGGCTAATTAATTATTTTTCTTCATCAATAATCAAGTGGTGTGAATTAAGGTTTGGGGGGTGATTCGATAGTTTAAAATAGAGGCTATGGATGTTATAAAAGGGAACCCGGAGACGGTTTTTCTTGATGGGGGGGCATTTTTGGATTCTTTTTGGGCTTTAAAAATCAACTGGCCTAAAAATTTTTGCGCAGATTTTAGAAAAAAGAGGCACAGATAAGCCAAAATAATATTTTCTCGCAGAGAAAATATTATTAAAGTCACGGCGTGACTTTATTGACTTTATTAATTTTAACTTTTTCTAATTTTTCAAACTTTCCTTAAAAATCACTTGGCCTAAAAAAATTTTGCGAAAAATTGAGGTTAAAGGGTGGGCAAGATAAAAAACACGGCTATAAAAGTCGTGTTTTGGCTTATTTATGCCAAATTGGTTGACTTCCGTAGAAATTTTTGACCTTTAGTATAATTTAATAAGAATCAAAGTTGTAATTCGATTTTGGTTCCTAACTTTTAAAACAAATGGTGAGCGGCCGGAGATAATAAAGCCCGGTACGTTGCAAAGGCAGCAATGCCAATGCGGGGAGATACTGGCAGGGTGTGGGGGCGATCGTTAACCCGCCTGTTGGAGGCCATTAAAATAACGACTCTCTCTGATGCTCTCTAGACAGCATTCTAGAGTCCTTATGCGGACAGTGCCTGATACGAATCGGACATTGTCGACATGAGGTTCAGATAGGGATGCAAACGCCTACGTAGTCCAACAGGTGAGCGTGGGTATCGCATACCAAAGCGGCGGGGCCTGAGGCAAAACTAATTGGTTCGGTGGCTGTAATGCCATGCGGATGAGCTAGGGGTACCCTGTACGACAGTCTGCCTGACGTGTACACCGAGAGACAGCGGGATTATGTACACAGGACCAAATGACGTATCCAAATAGGACGGCATTCTCCCCCCTCTTGTCCAAATCGGTAGCAGGGTAATTCACAAATCAATAACTGAAGTTTTTAATAGTAATATTTAAATCAATGAACAATCATTACATGATTGAAGAATGTTTTTTTATAACGCCGAGAAATGTCGGGGGAAGGTTTGGCCATGTTAGGAAGTTAGGAATCAATGAGCTCGAAAACCGCAGTGATATTTCTTATTGGTTTGACGATATGTCTGAGCCAACATGCCTATTTGTCAGCGTAAATGGCAATGAGCCGCAGAAATTTGATTGGGAGCCGGTTGATATTACTTTTGGAGAAACAGCCTATATTCGCTGTCATTGCGGTTATAGAGCAAGAAAACTGTATCTACCTCCTAATGGCAAAGAATTTAAATGCCGGAAGTGTCATAAATTACAATATCAGCTCACCAAATTCAACCGCCACTCAATTGCGGGCAGGTCTCTATATAAAATGAATCGTCTTCAAAAACTCGCCGATAGCAGGGCGAATATAGGTAGAATTTTATACAATGGCAATTATACAAAAAAGTTCACACGATTTCTTGGATTGTGCGACCGGGCTGGCTTGGAAAGCATTGTGCGGGGTGCTAAAGATCTAAAAACACTAATGAATGGATAGGTTATTTTAACGAAGTCAGAATATCCCCTATGTCTGTTTTAAGACAAATTGTTCGCTACTGCCGTGGCCCCGTTAGGATAGAAGCCGGTTATTGTCTTAAATTGTATTCCTAAAGATGCTCAATTTTACCTTTTGGTACTGTAGTATACTAAGAATATGACTACAAAAGAAAACAAAATAAAGCTGGCGAGTATCATTTCGGTGTTTGTGCATGACGATATTGGCATTTTGGAAGCGTACACTGCAACATCATGTTCATTTGTCGTCATTGAGGGTATCAGTTTTGGTTATCAATTCATTGAATCTGAAAATAGTGAAACTAATTTAAACAGGGCTTTTGACATTCTTTTTGACGAAACACTCAAGCGTTTAAAATCAAAGGGCATCCATTTGTCACTATAGACAATTAAGTATAAAATAAACATATGGAATTTTTTACAAGAAAAGAAGTCGCAGAATTTTTTAGAGTTAACCCTAGAACAGTGGAGCGTTGGTTGAGAAATGGAAAACTAAAGGGCTATAAACTTGGCGAAGGCAAGACAGCGCCATGGCGCATCGATATGGTGGAAATAAAAAAGTTTTTAGCAAAGAATAAAGTATAAACATATGGCCGATATCAACAACACTGAAAAACATTGGCTAATCGCCTTTTATGGTAGGGTCTCAACATCGCTGCAGGAGGAACAAAAAACAATTGAGACTCAACTCATGGCAATGAATGATTTCGCCGATAAGAAATTCGGTAAAGGTAACTATACTGTAGTCAAAGAATATCTCGATGAAGGTTGGAGCGGAGACAATATTGTAAGACCTAGTCTTGACCAGCTTCGGGTTGATGCAAAGAAAAAGATTTGGGACGCAGTAATAATTTATGACCCGGACCGATTGGCTCGCAGATATTCATTGCAAGAGTTGGTAATGGACGAAATAAAAGATGTCGGGATTGAAGTTATTTTTGTTACCGTATCTACTCCCAAAAACATAGAGGATAAGATCCTTTATGGGGTACGGGGACTGTTCGCTGAATATGAGCGAGCAAAAATATCGGAACGTTTCCGCCTTGGGAAACTTCTTAAGGTTAGAAATGGCAATATTCTTACAACAGAGGCTCTTTATGGATATGATTACATTCGCAATGACAAGATAAATAAAAAGCCCGGCTACTATGTGATAAATGAAGAAGAAGCAAGGGTTGTAAGAATGATATTTGCTTGGGTTGGCGAAGAAGGATTAACGCTCCGGCAAGTAGTGAGACGATTGCAAGAAATGGAGATAAAACCAAGAAAAAGTAAAAGGGGGGTTTGGAATACAAGCACTTTATCTACTCTACTAAGACACAAAGCGTATATAGGAATGGCTCATTGGGGTAGTTCCTATGCGGTAGTTCCAAAGAATCCTACAAATAAGGAAAAATATCGGCAAGTAAAAAAGAGTAGTCGAAAAATCAAACCGGAAACAGAATGGATTGCGTCGAACATCCCAGTGCCACCTATCATTGGGGAAGAACTATTTATGAAAGTGCGAGAACAATTAAAAACCAATTTTGCGCTGTGCCAACGGAATACCAAAAATGAATATCTACTTGGCGGTAAAATATTTTGTTCTTGCGGCACAAAGAGATGTGGCGAAGGTCCTCAACATGGCAAACATCTTTACTATCGTTGCAGTAATAGAATCTATAACTTCCCTCTGTCCCCTACATGCAATGAGAAAGGAATTAATGCGAGAATCGCTGATAAATTAGTATGGCAAAAAATCAAAGAGTTTATGACTTCTCCGAAATTATTATCACGACAAATCAATCGACGGAAAGATATCCGGAAAAATAAAACTCTACCATTAATTGAAAATATAGGAATAGCGGAAAAAGAACTTGCGAAACTGAAAGCGCAGGAAGACCGCTACATCAAGGCATATGGAAACGGCGCATTAACTATTGAACAATTAAAAGAGCAAGTAACATCAATAAAAAGTCATATGGCAACATTTGAATCGCAAATAAGAAAGGTCAATCAAGAAAAAAGCCGGATTGATACTGCTCCAACACCAACTGAAAAAGAAATAAAAATATTTACAGATGAGGCAGCCAAAACTATTAATGACTTGAATTTTGAGACAAAACGGACAATCATTAGAAATACTGTAGGAAGAATTATTGGCACACAGCGACAGCTACAGGTGTCTGGCGAAATACCATTAACACTAAATTATGTCACATACAAAACTAACTATCGGTATAGTTGGCCTGCCTAATGTGGGTAAATCCACTTTATTTAAAGCGCTGACCAGAGAAAAAGTTAATATCGCCAATTTTCCCTTCGCCACCATCGATCCCAATGTTGGGATTGTTAAAGTTCCCGATCAACGGCTTATCCGACTTGCTGAAATGTCGAAGTCAAAAAAAATCGTTCCGGCGGCAATAGAATTTGTCGATATTGCCGGCTTGGTCAAAGGCGCCCATGAAGGCGCGGGGCTTGGCAATCAATTTTTGGCGCGCATCAGAGAAGTGGATGTTATTGTTGAAGTGGTGAGGGATTTTGAAAACCCGGACATTATTCATGTTGAAGAAACCGTTAATCCGTCGCGGGATATTGAAACAATCCAACTGGAACTGGTCATGGCCGATCTGCAAACGCTGAATAAGCATCTGGCCACGATTGAAAAAGATGTCAGAGCGGGCAAAAAATACGCCCAAGAAGAAAAGATAGTTTTGGAAAAAATAAAAACGGTTTTAGAGGCCGGAGAAGGAGCCACAAAAGCAAAACTTTCCGAATCAGAATTATTGTTGATAAAAAATTTACATTTTATGACTCTAAAGCCGTTTTTATTTGTTTATAATATTTCAAAAAATATCGATAATGGAAATCGACTGGCAATTAATTTGCGATTGGAGGCGGAAATAGCGGAAATGAGCGAAGAGGAAGCCAAAGAATTTGAAAATGAATCGCGTTTGCCGGAATTGATAAAAAAGGCCTATGATTTATTGGATTTAATTACCTATTTCACCACCGGAGAAGATGAGACCCGCGGCTGGACTATTAGAGCCGGATGGACGGCGCCGCAGGCCGGTTCGGCAATCCATAACGATTTTGAACAAAAATTTATCAAGGCCGAAGTTATAAATTGGCAAAAATTGCTGGAGTGCGGTTCTTGGGCCAATGCCCGTCAAAAGGGATTCTTACGAACGGAAGGAAAGGACTATGTGGTCGAAGACGGCGATGTCATAGAATTCAAAATTTAAATTGACAGGTTGCCGCGCTCTGTGATAAATTATCACCGATGAATGAAGCGGAAAATAATATAAAAGAATATGAAATGGCGTATCTTTTGACGCCCGAAATTCCCGAGGACAGAATCGATTCGGAGATCGCGGAACTGAAAAAATTAATTGTCGATGGCAATGGCCTGGTAAACCAGCTAGGCATGCCCGAAAGAAGATCTTTGGCCTACCCCGTCAAAAAGCAAAATCACGCTTATTTCGGGGTTGTTTATTTTGATATAGAGCCGGAAGGATTGGATAAAATAAAAAAAGCGCTTGCGCTTCATAAAAAAATTATCAGATATCTGATATTGCGCAAACCGGTGGAATCGGCGCGTAAAAAAACCGAAACAAAACAGCCGTCGGCATCCCAAATACCCGAGCAAAGTTTTGATCAACGGCTCGAAAGTTTGCTAAAAAGTTAAAAAATAAAAAAGTGAATTTAAACAAAGTATTCATATTGGGAAATTTAACCCGCGACCCGGAATTAAGGCAGACGCCATCCGGTCAGAATGTAGCCACTTTCGGCGTGGCAACCAACCGCATCTGGGGAGGACCGACGGGCAAGCAAACACAAACCGAATTTCATAATATTGTCGCTTGGGGCCGTTTGGCGGAAATTGCCAGCCAATATCTGGCAAAAGGCCGCCTCGTTTTAGTTGAGGGCCGATTAAACACCCGCACCTGGCAAGATCAAAGCGGTCAAAAAAGAAATCGCACGGAAATAGTGGTCGAAACGATGCAATTGGGACCGCGCCCGGCGGGAGCGTCCGGTCAGTTCACACCGCAACAACAAAACATTACCCAAGATATGCAACAAAATGAGATCCTGCCGGAAGTGCAGTTAGAGGATTTTGGCGAACCGGTTAAAGATAATGAAGAAGTAAAAGTGGAAAATATACCCTTTTAATATGTATAACAATCCCATCAATCTAAAAAATCAAAAAACCACCTGTTATTTCTGCGCTCAGAACTTGCAGGAAATTGATTACAAAAGCGCGGAGCTTTTGCGTCGTTTTATTTCGGCGCAGGCAAAAATTATGCCCAGAAAACGCAGTCATCTATGCGCCAAACATCAGCGCCGTTTAGCCATGGCCATCAAACGCGCCCGTTTCATGGCGCTCCTCCCCTTCACCGCCAGATAATTATACTACCGAAGATTTTTTCACTTCTTGAGTCAGTTTTTTGGTTAGATCTTGGTTCTCTTTCAGATATTGGCGGGCGGATTCAAGGCCTTGGCCGAGTTTTTGGTCGGCGTAGTTTATCCAGGTGCCGGATTTCGATAAAACGCCGGATTTCAAGCCGCAATTTATTATATCCCCTTCTTTTGATATCCCCTCATTATACATGATGTCAAATTCGGCAATTTTAAACGGCGCCGCCACTTTGTTTTTGACCACTTTAACCGTAACCCTGTTGCCGACTATATCTTCTCCTTTTTTAATTTGAGCGTTTCGCCGAACATCGAGCCGCACCGAAGAATAAAATTTAAGCGCCATGCCGCCCGGCTGGGTTTCCGGATTGCCGAAAAACACGCCGATTTTCATTCTTAATTGATTTATAAAAATAATGGCCGTATTGCTTTTAGCGGCGATGGCGTTTAATTTTCTCAACGCCTGCGACATCAGCCGCGCCTGAAGCCCCATGTGCGAATCGCCCATTTCTCCTTCAATTTCGGCTCGGGGCGTCAAAGCGGCCACCGAATCGACAACAACGACATCGCAAGCGTTCGATCTTACCAAGCTCTCCACAATCTCCAACGCTTGCTCGCCATTATCCGGCTGGGAAATTAAAAGATCTTCAATCTTAACGCCGATTTTCTTGGCATATTCAGGATCCAAGGCGTGTTCGGCATCCACAAAAGCGGTTTGCCCGCCTCTTTTTTGCGCTTCGGCGATAATGTGCAACGCCAGTGTGGTTTTTCCGGATGATTCCGGGCCGTAAATCTCGATAATTCTGCCTTTGGGTATGCCGCCAACGCCCAGCGCCATATCCAAAGAAAGCGACCCCGTTGGGATAGCGTCAACATTAACTTTGGCGACATCGCCGAGTTTCATTATGGAGCCCTCGCCGAATCTTTCTTTCAATCCTTTAACGGCATCGTCTAAGGCCTTATTTTTAATATCGATATTTGCCTCTTTTTCTTTTTGTTTTACCATATATTTTTATTGATTTCTAAAGACCTGCCTGACGATTTTTGAGGTTTTCCCAAAATTATCAACCGCTTCCACTTCCACGATATTTATTCCATCGGCCAATTGAACATCTTTTGAAAAATTACCATCCGAAGCAACGAAAACATTTTCACCGTTTATCGCCAGATTGACGCCGCTATCGGTTTTGCCGGTTATCGCAATTGATTCCTGTTTTGTAATTGTATCTTCTTTTAAATTAATTGCCAAATTTGGCGGCCCCACCAAAAACGCGACCTGATACCAAAGATAAATTAAAAGCAATGATGCCAAAAAAATTCCGGAAAATATTGCTATTTTTTTAGGCGTTAAAATGAATCCATTAATGTTTTTTAATTTGGCAACCGGTTTATTATGGAAATCTTCGCTTTCCCGCGCTTCTTTGCCATACGCCCGTATCAATTCATTGGCGCTAAGATCCAAAAATTTTGCCAACCGTTTAAAAATACCGACTCTATAGACCAAGGGAGGCAATTTTTCAAATTGGCCCGCTTCCAGCGCTTCCAAGTAATAAATTTGTATTTTCGTAAGCTCGCTTAATCTTGCCAAACTAAGATTTTTTTCTTGTCTTGTTTCTTTTAATAATTCCGCTAAAGTTTTTTTATTTTCAGATTTCATCTTCCTTGTTTTGTTCATCGGCAGGCGAATTGAATTTATCCGCATAAACCTCCCGCGGTTTGGCGCCGTCGCCCGGTCCTATTAAACCCTGCTCTTCCAAAATATCCAGAAGGCGCGCCGCTCGGGCATATCCTACCCGCAACCGTCTCTGTAAAAGAGACGCCGAGGCCTTGCCGGCTTGCACGACGACATCTCTGGCTTCTTCGAATAACTCATCATCACCGTGATCACTGCTGTTATCGGCGAATTTATCAATGGAACCGGATTCTCGCCGCGCATTTTCTTCCATAGAGACCTCTTCACTAATGGCGCCTGTAGCGGGATTTTTTTCCAAAATATAACTCACTACTTTTTTAATCTCTTTTTCGGAAACAAAAACTCCTTGGATGCGCCTCGGCTTAGAACTGTCGTTCGATAAATACAGCATGTCGCCGTTTCCCAAAAGTTTTTCGGCTCCCGCCATATCCAAAATAGTGCGCGAGTCAATTTGCGAAGGAACCTGCAACGCAACTCTGGCGGTAATGTTGGCCTTAATTAGTCCCGTCAAAACCTCCACCGATGGTCGTTGTGTTGAAATCACAAGATGAATCCCAACCGCGCGCGCCATCTGGGCAATGCGGATAATCATGCCTTCCACTTCCCTGCCATAGGCGGCCATAAGATCAGCCAGCTCGTCGATAACTATTACCAAATACGGCATGAAGGACTCCGGTTCGCGATTCTTCAAAATTTGATTATTAAAACCAAGAATATCTCTGGCTTTATATTCCGATAAAACCTCATAGCGGCGCTCCATCTCTTTAACGGCCCATTTCAAAGCGTTGACAGATTTCTTGCCGTCGCTGATAACCGGAGTTAAAAGATGGGGTAAATCCCTGTAATATGCCAATTCGACGCGCTTGGGGTCGATAAGTATAAATTTTAACTGAGACGGACCATTGCGCCATATTAACGAGGTAATAATGGTGTGCATACAGACTGATTTGCCGGAGCCGGTGGCGCCGGCAATCAGCAAATGGGGCATTTTAGACAAGTCGCCGAAAATCGGAGCGCCGCTGACATCGCGGCCAATCGCGAAACCCAAAAGATCCAATTTTGAAAAACTTTCACCGCCAAGCAAGCTGCCGAGACGCACTAAAGCGACCGATTTATTGGGCACTTCGATGCCCACCAGCGCCTTACCGGGAATCGGCGCCTCGATTCTTAAAGGATGCGCCGCCAGCGCCAAAGAAAGATCATTTTGCAAAGTTATTATTTTCGACAATTTAACGCCCTGAGCGGGGCGCAAGGTATATTGCGTAACCGTCGGCCCCACATTAACTTCGCCCATTTCCACTTCAATACCGAAGTGCTGCAAGGTTCTTCTAATGATATTGGCATTCGCCTTAATATCGCCGGACATCGGCCGGCCTTCAACGCTTTCAAGCAACTCTATAACCGGCGGCCTATAGGCGCTGCCGATAAATTTGGGCATCTTGAATTCTTCTTCCTCTTTATCCGCTTTAAAAATCGGCTTGGCTGAATTGGTCTGTTTTTCTTCCTTCGCGTTAGGTTGATTGATAATCGGATTAACTTCCGCCGGTTTTTCGTTTTTTATTTTTTGCGCCATTTCTTCATCCTCTTCCTCATCATATTCTTCATCATCGCCCCTGCCGATTCTAACGGGAATATCCAGCGCCATTATAAGGGCCACCAAAATAAACGCGATTAAAAGCACAAGAGACGCCCAAAAACCGAATATTTTTTCCATAAAAAACGACACAAAATAGCCGATTCGGCCGCCGGCATCGTTGTTCAAAAAAGACATTTCTAAAATTCCTAAAACTGAAACAAAAAGCAAAAGGGCGCCGAAAATCGTGGCAAAATAAACATTTTGGCGCCGTGATTTTAAAAATTCCAGCGCCATCATCAAAAAAACTATCGGCAGGACAAAATATCCCCAACCAAACAAATAATTAAATCCTCTGAAAATCAAATCACCCAACGGACCGGCTTTATGCCAAATGCTTAAAACGACAATAATGGCGAAACTGAAAAAAAGTATTGCCAAAATGGCTTTTTTGGTCTGATCTTCCAAATCAAAGAGGGGCTTTTTGTTGTAATCGGATGAGATTTTTTTTGTTTTTTTCCGCCTGGCCATAGAAACATTTTAAAATAAAAAAAAATCACTGGCAATAGCTTGCGCGGGATGGAGGAATCGGACCTCCGCCAACGGTTTTGGAGACCGTAGTACTGCCACTATACTAATCCCGCACCAAAAAATTACTTTTTGGTCTCTTTGTGCGCCGTGCGCTTGCGGCACCATTTACAATACTTTTGAAATTCCAATTTTCTTTCAACGGCTTTCTTATTTTTCTGCTTGTAATAATTAAGCCGTTTACATACGGAACATTGCAATTTTACCACTTTTTCTTGCGCTTTCATAGATTTTATAAATTTAAATTTTAGCTGGTTATTTTTATTACAAGCCGGAGGCGAGATTCGAACTCGCGACTTGCTGTTTACAAAACAGCTACTCTACC
>DMPO01000002.1 GCA_003455995.1 Candidatus Azambacteria bacterium
TGGTTATGCCCGGCGACACGGTCACTTTCAATGTAAAATTAATCGCTCCGGTGGCATTGGAAGAACAGCAAAGATTCGCCATCAGGGAGGGCGGCAAGACGGTCGGAGCGGGAGTGATTACCAAAATAACCAAATAAAGCGCGAAGGAAGTTCTTTGATCAGCATTAGATAATGAAAAAAGAAGAAACAAAACAGAGGATAAGAATAAGGATCAGGGCCTACGATAATAAAATTATCGATTCTTCGGCCCGTCAGATAGTGGAAACGGCCGAACGGCAGGGAGCCGAAGTTGTCGGTCCGATTCCTTTGCCCACCGAAACCAAAAAATATACGGTCAATTCTTCCACTTTCGTTCATAAGAATAGCCGAGATCAATACGAAATGAGAGTTCACAAACGGCTGATAGATATTGTTAGCCCGACCCCAAAGACCATTGACGCGCTGATGAATCTCAATTTGCCGGCAGGTGTCGATATTGAAATAAAAATGTAGGGTTTTCACCAAAAACTTCGTCCCGCCGCGGCGNNTATGAAATTTATTTTAGGAAAAAAATTAGGAATGACTCAAGTGTTTAAAGGGGACATTGTGATTCCGGTGACTTTAATAGAAAGCGGGTCTAATTTTGTTACCCAAATTAAAGATAAAGATAAAGACGGATATTCGGCCGTTCAAATCGGCTTCGGTTCCAGAAAAGAAAAAAATATCAGAAAACCGCAACTTGGACATTTGAAAAAAATAGGCAATTTGCGATGGATGAGAGAGTTTAGAACGGAAAATTTGGAAATGAATATCGGAGACGAAATAAAGCCGGATGTTTTCGCCGTTGGCGATAAGGTGACGGCAATCGCCATTTCAAAGGGCAAGGGCTTTCAGGGGGTTGTTAAAAGGCATAAATTCGGCGGCGGGCCAAAAAGCCACGGCCAAAAAGACCGATTACGCGCTCCGGGTTCCATTGGCGCGTCGTGGCCGCAGCATGTCATTAAGGGAATGAAAATGGCCGGCCGTATGGGCGGCGACAGGAAAACGGTAAAAAATTTGGAAATTATTGAAGTTGAAAAAGGCGGCAATTTAATTGCGATAAAAGGAGCGATTCCCGGCAGAAGAGGAACGTTAATAATGATAAAGAATTAAAATGCCTACGGTCAAAGTATACAATCAAAAAGGGGAAGAAGTGTCCGAACTTGAATTATCCGAGAAGATTTTTGGCTTACCGGAAAACGCCGATTTGGTTCATCAGGCGGCGCGGGTTGCTTTGGCGAATCAGAGACAAGTTCTGGGTTCGACCAAAACCAGAGAGGAGGTGTCCGGCGGAGGCAAAAAGCCGTGGCGTCAAAAGGGCACCGGCCGAGCTCGCCACGGCTCCATTCGTTCGCCGCTATGGAAGGGCGGCGGCGTCACCTTCGGACCGACGAGCGAAAGAAATTTTAAATTAGGCATCAATAAAAAAATGGCCCGCAAGGCCTTACTTGTGGCGCTTTCGGGCAAAGTCAAGGATGATGAATTATTGGTTTTGGATCAGTTGAATATAGACGCGCCGAAAACAAAAGAAATAGCCAAAATCATGGCTAATTTTCCTCAAGTAAAAAATGGCCTTTTGGTCGCCGAAAAAGATGAGAAAATAAAACGAGCCGGCCGCAATTTCTCAGGATTAAAAATCGCNNTTTTAAATAAAAAATATGAAGCCGCTCATTAAATTGCATACAACCGAAAAAGCATTGACGGGGCAAAAACTCAACAAGTATGTTTTTAAGGTTGATTCAGATATTAATAAAATTTCGATTGCGGGCGAGATAAAGAAACAATATAAAGTCAAACCGCTAAGTGTCAATGTTATTAATGTTCCGAGAAAAAGCAAAAAAATCGGCAAGACGCAGGGATTCAGGCCGGGATATAAAAAAGCCGTTGTTTCATTGGCTCCCGGGCAAACAATAGAAATAAAATGAGCATAAAAATTTACAAACCAACATCGGCCGGAAGGCGCGGAATGACCGGCGTGGATTTTTCGGTTCTCACGAAAAGCGAACCGGAGAAAAAATTAACCAAAGGAAAAATCAATACTTCGGCCAGAAACAACAGGGGTCGTCTTACTACCCGCCATCAAGGAGGCGGGCATAAAAAGCTTTATCGTTTTATTGATTTTAAGCAGGATAAATATAATATTTCCGGTCGGATCGCTTCCATTGAATATGATCCGAATCGCACAGCGTTTATCGCTTTAGTGGTTTACAAAGACGGGGAAAAGAGGTATATTTTAGCGCCACGGGAAATCAAAATTGGCGACATGGTGATTGTCTCGGAAAATGCGCCATTGCAAACAGGCAACCGATTAATGCTTAAAAATATTCCGGTTGGCACCTTTGTTCATAGCGTTGAAATTTTTCCCGGGAAAGGCGGCCAATTAGCAAGGTCCGCGGGAAGCGCGGTGCAGGTCATGGCTCAGGAAGGAGGATATACGCATCTTCTTTTGCCGTCATCCGAAATCAGGCGGGTTCTGGATTCCGGCTATGCTTCGTTGGGATCGCTTTCCAATGCCGAATGGAATACCATTACCATTGGAAAAGCGGGGCGGTCTCGCTGGCTTGGCATAAGGCCGACCGTCAGGGCGTCGGCGATGAACCCGAGAGACCACAAATACGGCGGCGGCGAAGGCCGCTCGCAAAGAGGCACGCGCCGGCCTAAAACCAAATGGGGCCAAATTACCGGCGGCCGAAAAACCAGAAAGAAAAATAAACAGTCCAATAAATTTATAGTGAGAAGAAGAAAGAAAAATAAATAAAATGTCCAGAAGCGTTAAAAAAGGTCCTTGGGTGGATCCAAAACTGCTCAAGAAAATAAGCAAAGTCAGTCCCGGCGATAGAACGGCTATTAAAACATGGTCGCGCGACTCAATGATTTCTCCCGAAATGGTCGGATTCACCTTTGGAGTGCATAACGGAAAAATTCATATACCGGTTACTATTATTGAAGAAATGGTTGGGCATCGTCTCGGCGAATTTTCTTTAACTCGGAAATTTGTCAGGCACGGCGGGAAAATACAGCGGGAAATAGAACAAAAATCAACCGATGCCGGAAAAACAGCGATAGCCGCACCTAAAAAATAAACATGCAATATAAATTTCGCCTCAATAATTTAAGAATCGCGCCCAGAAAAACCAGACAAGTAGCGTCGCTTATTAAGCGATCGTCGGTTGAAAGCGCCGAAACGCAATTAAATTTTCAAAGTAAGAGAGCGGCATTGCCAATTTTAAAACTGCTAAAATCAGGAGTGGCTTCCGTTATCAATAATTTTAATTTGTCGAGGGATAATTTGTTCATTACGAATGTTATTGTCGACGAGGGGCCGATGTTAAAACGTTTTCGGCCGCGCGCTTTCGGAAGGGCGGGCGCCATTCATAAAAAAACCAGCCATATCACTTTGATTTTGGAAGAAAAAATTATGCCGAAAACGAAAAAAACAAAAAAGAAAATCGTTGAGACGGAATTGGAGAAGCCATCTGTCGCGAAGATTATTGATGAAAAGGAAAAGCGGGATTTTGCCGCGCCAAAAAAAATAAGACCAATGGGACTAATAGGACCTATAGCTAGAAAAGTATTTAGGAGAAAAGCCATCGGGTAATTCATTTTATGGGAAACAAAATTCATCCAACAAATTTTAGAATAGGGGTTATCTACAACTGGAAATCGCGCTGGTTGAACAGAAAATTTTTCAAGCATTTTCTTGAAGAAGATCTTAGAATTCGAGAAGCTCTCGCCAAACAATACAACAGATCCGGCCTTGGCGAAGTNNGCGACTATTATTGTCAATACCGCCAAACCGGGGTTGATTATCGGGCGCGGCGGCGCCGGCCTTACCGAGTTGAAGAAAAAGTTGGAGGATATTGTAAAAAAGTTGCGCTTAAAAGGCAAATATAGCACCGGCAAATGGGAATTGAAGCTTGTCGTCAGCGAAATGAAAAAGCCGGAAAGCGAAGCGAAAATTGTCGCGCAAAACATCGCCGCCGATTTGGAAAAGCGATTTCCCTTTAGAAGGGCAATGAAGAGCGCGCTGGAAAAAGTTACGGCTCAAAAAGATGTTTTGGGCGTCAAAATTAATCTTGCCGGCCGATTGAACGGCAGTGAAATGGCAAGGCGCGAATGGCTCAGCAAGGGCAAGGTTCCGTTGCAAACGCTGCGCGCCAATATCGATTATGCGCAAGAGGAAGCGTTGACCACCTATGGCAAAATAGGAGTCAAAGTTTGGATTTATAAAGGAGNNAATATCGCAAGTGGCAAACCAAACGCGTTAATCCAAAAAAGGTGCGGGTGGAGACCCGTGGCACAACAGTGGCTTTTGGTTCGTTTGGTCTTAAAGCGTTAGAGACCGGCCGGCTTAAATCTGAACAACTTGAATCAGCGCGAAAAGTGGTCAGCCGTTTCATTGGCAAGACCGGAAAAATTTGGATTAGAGTTTTTCCCGACAAGCCGGTTACCAAAAAGGGCGCGGAGACGCCAATGGGCGGAGGCAAGGGATCGGTCGATCATTTCGTTACGCCGATAAAAGCGGGGCGCATTTTATTTGAAATGGACGGAGTTCCGGAAAATACGGCGCGGGAGGCCATGAGGCGCGCTTCTCATAAATTGCCGGTCAAGACAAAATTTGTAATGAAAATATGACGGAAATAAACACATCAAAAATTTTAAGAGGCATAGTTGTTTCGGATAAAATGGCCAAAACGGTCATTGTTAAAGTTGACAGATATAAAAAACATCCGCGCTACAACCGGTATTACAAAGTGAGCAAAAAGTATAAAGTCCACGATGAAAATGGGGAGTTTCATATCGGCGATAAAGTAACCATTAAAGAGATCAAGCCGGTATCGAAAGACAAACATTTCTCGGCAGTTAAAAAAATATGATACAACCAAGAACAATTTTAAGAGTAGCCGATAACACCGGGGCAAAAACCATCAGGGTTTTTAAGATTTTGGGCGGGACCAGACGAAGATACGCTCAATTGGGAGACATTGTCGTTGCTTCGGTTCAAGAAGCTGAGCCCAGAAAGGCTGTCAAGAAAAAAGAAATTGTCAGGGCGGTGATTGTGCGCCAAAAAAAGGCCTATCGGCGCAAAGACGGCAGTTATATTCGCTTTGACGAAAATGCCGCGGTTATTGTTGACGGCATGGAACCGAAGGGCGGACGCATTTTCGGTCCGATTGCCAGAGAACTTAAGGAAAGGGGATTCACAAAATTAATTTCACTTGCTCCGGAGGTCGTATGAACATAAAAAAAGGCGACAATGTAATAGTTATCAGCGGAAAAGACAAAGGCAAGCAAGGCAAAGTTGTCAGGGTTTTTCCCGCGCGCGATTCAATCGGCGGTAAAATTATCGTTGAAAATATTAATTTGAAAAAGAAGCATCAAAAACCAAAAAGCGCCGGCAAAAAAGGAGAAACAATCAACGTATCTCGGCCGGTATTTCTTTCAACGGTAAAATTGATTTGTAAAAATTGCGGGAAACCGACGCGCACGGGCAGTAAAATTATGAATGAAAAAAAAGTTAGAATTTGTAAAAAATGCGGATTAGAAGCGTAAAAATATATGGTGAATAAAAAAATCCCGTTAAGCGGGAATAATTATCAAAAAAATACGGTTCAGATTTTGCAAAAAGAATTAGGCATTAAAAATGTCTCGGCCTTGCCTAAGGTTGAAAAAATCGTCATTAATATCGGCCTTGGCCGAACGCTTAGCGATGAAAAATTTTTGGAAGTCGCGTTGAGAGACATGGCGTTAATTACCGGGCAAAAACTAAAAACCACACTGGCGAAAAAATCCATAGCCAATTTCAAAATTAGAGAAGGCATGATTATTGGCGCCGTGGCGACTTTGAGGGGAAAAAAGATGTATGATTTCATAAGCCGATTGGTTAATGTCGCCTTGCCCAGAACTCGCGATTTTCGCGGCATCAGTTTGAAGTCGCTCGATAAGCGGGGGAATTTGACAATTGGCGTAAAAGAACATATTGTTTTCCCGGAAATCAAGAGCGATGAAATCAAAAATATCTTTGGTTTTGGGATCACTATAACGGTAAAAGCCAAAAACAAGGAAGAGGCCGCCGTCTTATATAAGGCGTTGGCGTTTCCGATGCAAATTTAACATGCCAAAAAAATCACAAATCGCAAAATCAAAAGAAAAACCCAAATTTACTACGCGGATTATTAGGCGATGTTTTAGGTGCGGCCGCCGCCGCGGCTATATGAGGGATTTCGGGCTTTGCAGAATTTGTTTTAGAGAATTGGCGAGAAAAGGGGAAATCCCCGGCGTTAAAAAATCATCATGACCGATCCAATATCTGACATGTTAACAAGAATAAGAAATGCGCAATTGGCCGAACACAAAACGGTCGTTATTCCTTTGTCAAAAATAAAAGTGGAAATCGCCAAAATATTAAAGCGGGAAAAATATATTGATGATTACAAAAAAACCGGAAAAGGCAATAAAAAAACATTGGAGATTGATATGATATACCCGGCGGTTATCAAAGAGATAAAAAGGGTCAGCAAGCAGGGACAGCGTATTTATGCGGATGCGTTGGCGCTAAAACGGATCAAAAGCGGCTTTGGCGTTTCCATTGTTTCAACATCAAAAGGATTGATGACCAACAAAGAAGCGCGCAAAGCGCGTTTGGGAGGTGAAATATTATTTGAAATCTGGTAATCCTTCGACTACGCTCAGGATTATGGTGAGCGAAGTCGAACCATAAAACCATTATGTCTAAAATCGGCAAAAAACCAATACAAATTCCAACCGGAATAACTATCGACATTAAAATGCCGGTTGTCAAAGTTTCCGGTCCAAAAGGCGAACTTTCTTTTGCCCTGCCTAAAGAAATAGAATTGCGATTAAACGATAAAGAATTATTGGTTATTCCGGTTGGAAAATCCAAAAAGACTCCCGCTCTTTGGGGAACGGCCAGGGCGATCATCGCCAATATGGTTGCAGGAGTAGAAAAGGGCTTTGAAAAGAAATTGGAAATCGAAGGGGTGGGTTTCAAAGCGCAAATGAAAGACGGGGAAATCATGTTTAATTTGGGGTTTTCCCACCCGGTTATTTTCAAGACGCCGGAAGGCATTAAAATTGCCATTGAAAAAAATGTTATTATCGTCAGTGGTATTTCCTTAGAACTTGTGGGGCAAACGGCGGCCAATATCAGAGCGCTCAAGAAACCGGAACCCTATAAGGGCAAAGGCATTCGTTACGCAGGTGAAATTATTAAACGCAAGGCGGGCAAGAAAGTCGCCGGATCAGCAAGTTAAAAAATATGATGACCAAAAGACAATCTAGGCATAAGAGAGTGAGGGCAAAAATCAAGGGAACAAAAGAAAGACCCCGACTTTCGGTTTTTAAGTCCAATAAATATATCTACGCGCAACTCATTGACGATGTCGACGGCAAAGTTTTCGCGGCAGTTTCAAACAGAAAAGGAGAAGCGACCGGCGAGCTTGGCAAATTATTGGCCAAAAAGGCCACGGATAAAGGGATAAAACTTGCGGTTTTTGACCGAGGAGGTTATAAATTTCATGGAAAAGTTCTGGAATTAGCCAAAGGCGCGAGAGAAGGGGGCCTAAAATTTTAATATATGGAAAATAAAAAACACAATAATTTTCGGAGAGGGATGAAGAGAGAGAAACCGGAATTTGATCATAGAGTTCTGGACATTAGAAGGGTGACGCGGGTGATGGCGGGTGGTAAAAGATTTCGTTTTCGCGCTTCGGTTGTTTTGGGAGACGGCAAGGGGCGCGTTGGCGTTGGTGTCGGCAAGGGCGCCGATACGACGGAAGCCATAGAAAAGGCCTCGCGGGACGCGAAAAAAAATTTAATTACCGTTGCCATAAGAAAAGGCACAGTTCTTCATGAAGTTATCGGAAAATTTTCCAGCGCCGTCGTTCTTTTAAGGCCGGCCGGAGAAGGGAAGGGAATTATTGCCGGCGGTCCGGTGCGTGTCATAGCCAATCTTGCCGGGATTGCCAATTTATCCTCAAAAATTTTAGGGACGACAACCAATAAATTAAATAACGCCAGAGCAACGATAGAGGCGCTAAAAAAACTGAAACATGCAATTACATAATATAAAACCGAAACATAAATTAAAAAAGCCGCAAAGAATCGCCAGAGGAGGGAAAAGGGGCGGATATTCCGGCCGCGGGAACAAAGGGCAAAAGTCGCGCGCCGGCGCGAAAATTCGTCCGGCCATTCGCGATTTGATGGAAAAATTTCCAAAACAGCGAGGCCGCGCCAAACACTCATTCAAAAGTTTATTCACCAAACCGGCAGTTTTGAATTTGAAAGATTTAGAAAAGATATTCAATAAGGACGGGCAAATCGTTAATCCTAAAAGTTTGGTTGAAAAAGAATTGGTGAGAACCAAAAGAGGTATTTTGCCGACGGTAAAAATTCTAAGCAACGGAAAAATCTCCAAGAAATTGATTTTTCAAAATGTTTTGATGTCTAAGTCAACGCGTGATAAAATTATGAAGGCGGGGGGCAATATCAAATGATAGAAAAAATTATCCAAATTTTCAAAATAAAAGACTTAAGAAACCGGATTTTTTTTGTTTTGGCTCTTTTGGCCGTTTTTCGCCTGATGGCGGCCATTCCCGTTCCCGGTGTCGATATTATTCGTCTTAAGTCATTTTTTGACAGTAATCAACTTTTTGGGCTGTTGAATATTTTTTCCGGCGGCGGCTTGGCCAATCTTTCAATCGTGATGCTTGGCGTCGGTCCGTACATCACCGCTTCCATTATTATGCAACTTTTAACAATGCTTGTTCCGGCGCTTAAGGAACTTTACAACGAGGAGGGTGAAATAGGCCGGCAGAAATTTAATCAATACACCAGATATCTCACTATTCCATTGGCGGCCCTGCAGGGCTATGGGCTTTTGGTTTTGCTGAAAGGCCAGCAGATTATCGCGGCTTCAAATAGCTTAGTGTTTTTATCATCCGTATTTATGGTAACGGCGGGATCGGTTTTTCTGATGTGGCTCGGAGAATTGATAACGGAAAAAAATGTCGGCAACGGGATCTCTCTTTTAATTTTTGCAGGCATCGTCAGCAGTTTGCCGGTTGATTTTTCGCAAGGGTATGAACTTTTTAGGGCCGGCAGTTTAAGAATTGATACGCTCATCGCTTTTGTTGCGGTTTCTTTAATTGTCATCGCCGGCGTTGTTGTCATCACCGAGGGTGAAAGAGCCATCCCGGTATCCTATGCCAAGAGAGTCAGGGGCAATCGCATTTATGGCGGTTCTATGGCGCATTTGCCGTTGCGCGTCAATCAAGCGGGAGTTATTCCCATTATCTTCGCGCTTTCAATTTTATTGTTCCCTCAACTCATTGCTCAATTTCTCGGTAGTGCAGATATCGCGTGGCTTTCGCGCGCGGCGCTTGCTATGGCCGAGTTTTTAAGAAATCAATTTATTTACGGCTCCATGTATTTTTTACTGGTTATTTTATTCACTTATTTTTACACGGCGGTAACTTTCGATCCCGATCAAATTTCACAAAATCTGCAGAAGCAGGGCGGCTTCATTTCCGGTATCAGGCCGGGGGCTTCCACCGCCGATTATATCAGGCATATTTTAAACAGAGTCGTTTTAATAGGCGCCATTTTCTTGGGCGTTATTGCCGTCCTGCCGATCATAGCCCAGTATTTTTCCGGGATTGCCACTCTCACCATCGGAGGCACATCGCTTTTGATTGTGGTTTCGGTGGTTTTGGAAAGCATGAAGCAAATCAAATCACAGCTTATAACGCGCGAGTATGAAACCTTTTAAAATCGCTATTTCTCTTTTGGGGCGGCCCGGCTCCGGAAAAGACACTCAAGCGGAACTTTTGGCGAAAAAATTCGGACTGGTTCATATAATTTCAAGCAAAGTTATTAAAAAAACTTTAAAATCCCGATCGGAAAGCGTTAAATTTGAAGGAAAAATTTATGATATCGAAAAAGAGCGCCGCCTGCAAAAAAGCGGCGCTCTGAACACTCCGGCTTTCGTGTCGGCGCTGATCAGATCGGAAATCAAATCAATCGCCGGCCGCGGCAAGGGGATTGTAATGAGCGGCTCGCCCAGAACTTTGAAGGAAATTAAAGATGAGCTTCCGCTCTTGCAAAAATTGTATAAAAATAATATTTATTTTCTCCATATTAAAATAAGTCCCGACGAAGTTTTTGTCAGAAATCTAAAACGGCATCGAAAGGATTTGCCGGAATTGGACACCAAAAAAATTATCAAGAAACGGCTTGCGGTCTTTAACCGCGAAACGGCGCCGGTGATAAAATATCTGAAATCCAAAAAACTTATCATCGATATCAACGGCGAACAGCCGATAGCGAAAATTCATAGGGATATTTTGAGAATATTGTCAATAAAATTTCCCCCTGATAAGGGGGAATGAAAGGGGGTTTAAATAAAACCCACCCCAACCCTCCCTTATCAGGGAGGGGATAAATAAAATATGTTAATTACAATTAAAACAAAAGAAGAAATTGAGATATTGAAACAAGGTGGGCGGATATTGGCCGATGTTTTGGAAGAAATTTCGGGACTTACCAAGATTGGTATTAGTACCGGTTTTCTGAATCAAAGGGCGCGCGAAATGATTTTGGCCGGCGGCGCCGAGCCGAGCTTTGAGGGATATCGGTCAAATTTTTCCGCCAAACCCTATCCGTCCGCTATTTGCGCGTCGCCGAACGAAGTCGTTGTGCATGGAGTACCGAGCGAAGAAGTTATTTTAAAAGATGGGGATATTTTGAAACTGGATATCGGCGTCAAATATAAAAATCTTTTTACCGACGCGGCGGTAACGATTAGCATAGGAAAAATTACGGATGAACAAAATAAACTGATTAACGCGACAAAACGCGCCCTGGAATCGGCAATTATAGAAGTAAAACCAGGAAACTGCATCGGCGACATCGGCTACGCGATAGAAAATTGCGCAAAACAAAATGGCTTGGCGGTTGTTAAGTCGTTGATTGGCCACGGAGTCGGCTACGCCGTTCACGAAGAGCCGAATGTGCCGAATTACGGCAAGAAAGGCGAGGGACCGGTTTTAAAAACGGGAATGGTTTTGGCGATTGAGCCGATGTTTACACTTGGAAGCGATCAGGTTAGAGAATCAAAAAACGGCTTCGGATACGAAACCGTTGACGGCTCTCTTTCCGCCCATTTCGAACACACCGTCGCCGTTACCGACGACGGCTGTTTGGTGTTGACAAAATTGTAAGTTTGTGATAGAAAATTGTATCTGGCCTTTAACAAATAAAAACAAAAGAAAGTGAGGTAAGAATTATGAGCAAGATTGTTATTTTGAGTGCGCAATTGGCTGCACCGCATATTTTGGGCGATTTATTGGCCAAAGTCGCGGCGCAGGACCAGATTTTAGCGGAGTGGATCAAAGGATTAGACACTTTTCCCATTATTGAAGAATGCGTCCAAAACGCGCTGGCCCGGCTGGGCAAAATTGAAGGCATTAAACAGTGCCAAGACATTTTGGATTATTACGGAAAGGCCTACGGTGGCAAACTCGCGGGCGCTCTGAAAACGGATGCTCTCCCAAATGGGCTAGGAGTTAAAATTAATGAAAAGGGCGCCATTGAATTTGTAGCAGATGAGTACCAATCGGAATGGAAAAGCGAAATTAAGCGTTTACAAAAACTTTTTACCGATGCTTTTCAAGCAGAGGCAACAACTGCCATTTTGCAGATTTTGGGCTATGAAGTTGAAGTTGAATCAACAACTACCGAAAAAGGCGAGTTGATTTTCAATCTTGAGGGGGTGAAACAATGAAAAGAATAACAGCCAAAATAAAAGGCGGGAAAATCCATTTGGATTTCAATGGCTTTTTGGGTGACACTTGTTTGACCGAAGAAAATAAAATTAGAGTGATTCTAGTAAAAATGGGGGTGAAAACAGATGTTGAATACAGCGATAACAAAAGAGAGGGGGAAACTAATGGAATTGCGGAAAGAGAAAGAAATTAAAAGACCTCAATCAATTGAGGTAAGTATTAGCAAAGGTAGGGTCGTTATATCGGATTATTCAACAAATAACGACCGCAATAGTTTGTTAACTTTAATGGCCGCGCTCGGCGTTTCGCCGGACGCGATCAGCGAAAGCTGGTGCGGCTGAAAGGAGGCGGGAAATGATGGCAGAAAATATATTTGTGGTTGGGAAACCGCCGGAATGGTTTTGCGAAATGGCGCTTAAATCAAGGGCCGGCATCGCGCATCTTTTTATTCTCTGGGGGAATATTTACGACCTCCAGCGGAATATGAGAGGCGAATATCTGTCGCTCTATCAGTATTTGGCGGAAATTTTTGAACAGAGGGGCTTAATTATGTTTTATTCTTTATCCTCCGGCTTGCAGTTCGCGAGCGGGGAAATGGAGAAAATGTTCCGTTCAAGATTTCTCGGCGCCGATTCTTCCGCTCCTGTCTCAACGGGCGCGCTATCGCCAACACAGGTGGCGGCCCAGGGGCTGCAGAAAAACCAAGCCGCCAATGCGCCGCTGGCGCAGTTGATTGGCGAGACGCCGGATAAGACATTGAAATTTTTGGAGAAAGTACTAACCGACAACGGCGGTGGTTTTAAGTCAGTTTTGATTATTGATTTCGCGCAAAACATTGCGCCGAATCAAATTGGCAATCAGAACATATGCGACAGAATTTCAGCAGAAATTCTGGAACGATGGGCGAAAGATTGCCGGATAAAAGAAACAGGCAATACTATTGTTCTCATCTCTCCGTCTTTGGCCGGTTTAGCCGAGGGCTTGCGTTCTCCTTGCGGAGAAGCCGTAGCCATACGGATTACAAAGCCGAGCGAGTCTGAAAGAATTAGCCGCTGGGAATATCATCAGTCATCAAATAGCGCGCTATTCGGTCGGATTACCAACGGCTTGTCTCTTAAGCAAATTGACAGCATTTATTGTTTGGCCAAGGAGCAAAAAATTCCGATTTCTTTATCCATTGTTAAGAGTAAAAAGCGGGAGATTTTGGAAACGGAATTTGGCGACCGAATAAAAATTAAGGTGCCCAAATGGGGCTTTGATTATTTCGGCGGCAAGCCAAAATTGAAAGAGTATATGCTGGAAATCAGGAATAACATCATTAACGGCATTTACCGCCGCGCGCCGATGGGCATTCTGGCATCGGGTCCCCCGGGCACGGGCAAAACATTCTTTTTTGAATGCTGGGCCCATGAGTGCGGTTTCAATTTTGTTGAAATCGCCAATCCGCGGAGTATGTGGGTTGGGCAGTCGGAAGAAATCGCAGAGAAAATGTTCGCGGCTTTGGACGACTTATCGCCGGTCATTGTTGTTGAAGACGAAGCCGACCAAAGCGAAACGCCGAGAGATACGCCGAACGGCGACTCGGGCGTTTCCAATCGTTTGAGGCAGATGAAATTCCAATTCACTTCCGACCCCAAAAGGAGAGGAAAAGTAATTTGGGTGAGGATTTCCAATCGGAGCGATTTGATTGATTCGGCTTATAAAAGAGATGGCCGGAGCGACGACACTATTCCTTTCCTGATGCCTGCTCCAGAAGAATACGAAAGCATCTTTAATGTGATGTTTGCCCGTTATGAAATTCCGACAAACATTACCGACTTTTCGCCATTTGCGCGCGAAGTGGCAGGGAAAATTTATTGCACCGGCGCCAGTGTTGAATGGATGGTTCTGGAAGCGGATAAATATTCCGGACGAGAGGGAAAAGATAAAGTGGAAACAAAACATCTCAATCAAGCCATTGCCGACTGGGAAATGAAATTGGATCCGCGCGAAGTCGATCGCCAGACCATTCTTGCCATTGAAGGTTCAAGCAAGCGACTCAGACCCGATAATTGGGAAACAATTTTAGCGGAAACGAAAAAACGGCTGGATGGAGAACAAACCAGCCAGTCGGCAACGGGAGTATCGGCGATTTTTCCCGGCTTAGGCCATAAAATTCCGATATCGTCGGACAATTAGGAGGGCGGACAAATGTTACAGAGATTGATAAAAAATGATCATGAACTTTTTGTAGTGCTGTTTGTTCTTTTATGCAAACTGGCGGAAGAAAACAAAAAAGGAAATATCGTTATTTTTCCTCCGGAAACATTTGATTTTCCTGATAGCATTATTCAAGACATAGCTCTGTTTTCTGACAAACCGCGCCGTTCGTTAAAAATCGCCAAGAAAGACATCAATTTTTCTTTTGAGGCGGAAACAAGAAACGATATAGATATGCCCGAAGCCATTCGGCGGTTGGGCATTACTCTTTATCATTTAAGCGCCGGCAAGTCGGAATTGACCCACGAAAGCTTTCTGATAGACGGCTATCGCGCGCCGTTTGAAGGCGCCGGTTGGCCGTTGATTCTGGCAATGATTAGGGGAGAAATTGAAAGTCCCAAAATTGCATTTAAATTGTTCAGAAGCCATCGAGATAAAACCGAAAACAATTCGGATGAAACAAGCGGTGCAGAAACCAAAAAAGAACCGCCAATTGTTAATCCCCATGCCGCTTTAATCGCCGATTGGCAAACGTTCTATCGCGACGTTTTCGGAATTGAAATGGATTTTCCGAACCTAGCCATTCCGAAAAAACCGGAAGAAAGGAACTGGAGATTGCTTATCATTATCGACTTGCTATTGGAGGCGTTATACGCCAAATGCAAATCGCTTTTCCCTTGTTGGCGGTGGACCGATGAGGATTTGGACGAAATAGTAACTGAAAACGAACGAACCGCAAAAAATGGTCCATACGCTATCTGGGCTAAAGACAATACTGAAGCCGATGGAGAGTGGGAAAATCTATCTGCCGATGATATCAAAGGGAAAGGCATTAAAACCGAGACATTGGCCGAGCGGTTTGTTCATGAATTGAAATTTTTCAAGGAAACCGGAAAACATCTTGATATCGCAAACTGGACGCTTTGTTCGGGTTCGCGGTATTCCGATGGCAACGTTCCGAACATGAATTGGAACGACGGTAAGATGAACGTCAATTGGTACAATCCCGACAATCGCAATGACAACTTATGTCCTCGTCAGAAGTTTCTACAAAACAACCCCGCAGTTGCGGGGTTGTTTTAAATTAGCGGTTGTTTAGATATTTTATCCAGCCATTTGTCATTTTTGAAATTTCCTGTAAACTCAACTCTATATCTATGTAGCGCTTGGTCTCCAGGATATTTAATTCATTGGTAATTCTGAATAATCTTTTTAAAATTTCTATTTTGATTCTCGCGGAATTTAACGGCAGAATTTTATTGGTTTTATTTTCTAACGAGGCTAGAATTGTTAAATTAATAACTTCCAAACAAATATTTTCTATTTTAACATAAATTCCAAAACGATCCTTTTTCGGTATTTTTGCGGATAGCAAGTAAATTTTTTTATAAAACTCACAAATTTTATGTACCAAAGGCACATCAAAACCGGTCGGGGGGGGGGGTTAATAGAAAAATTTGTCATAACGATGTTTTTGAAAAAATTATTTGCCTAGAAAACTTGTTTTTGGCTTGGCGGGAATTCAGGAAAGGAAAAAGAAACAAATCCGATGTCCAAAGTTTTGAATTTAATTTGGAGGATAATCTGTTTGAACTTTATCAGGAATTGAAAAATGGGACGTATTGCCATTCCGATTATACCGCGTTTAATATCTGCGACCCAAAATTAAGAAGAATTCACAAAGCACACGTCCGCGACAGGGTTTTGCACCATGCCGTTTTTAGGATTTTATATCCGATTTTTGATAAAAGTTTCATTTTTGATTCTTATTCTTGCCGAATAGAAAAAGGAAGCCATAGAGCAATCAATCGGTTGGAGAAATTTTGCCGCAAGTCGAGCAAAAATAATTCTCAAAATATTTTTGCTCTAAAATGCGATATTAAAAAATTTTTTGATTCTGTGAATCAGGAAATTTTGCTTGGTTTGATAAAATCAAAAATCAATGATAAAAATGCAATTTGGCTGATAGAAAAAATTATAAAAAGTTTTAGTAGCGGTTTGCCATTGGGAAATGTTACCAGTCAGCTTTTTGCTAATATTTATTTAAACGAATTAGATCAATTCATTAAGCATAAATTAAAGATTAAATATTATTTGCGTTATTGCGATGACTTTATTATTTTGGACAAGGATAGAAATTCTCTTGAAAAATTAATTTACCAGATAAACGCCTTTTTATCGAATAGGTTGAAATTATCGCTTCATTCTGGTAAGATAGCAGTAAGAAAGTATCATCAGGGCATTGATTTTTTGGGCTATGTTGTTTTGCCCTATTATAGGGCGTTAAGAACTAAAACGAAAAAAAGAATATTGAGGAAAATAAACAGTAAAAATTTCCAGTCATATTTTGGGATTTTAAAACATTGTTGCGGGTATAAAATAAAAGAAAAAATAATAAATGAAAATTTTGGGATTGGATTACGGGTTAAAATGGGTGGGGCTGGCGGTTTCCGACGATGGAGGAGGCATGGCTTTCGCTTATCAAACTCTGGAAAATAATTCTCGGTTTTTTCTCCGCTTGAATGAAATAATCAAAGAAGAGGGGATTTATAAAATTATCATCGGTTTGCCGCTGGGCAAGAATATGAAGCCGACCGATCAAACTACGGAAGTCGAGAATTGGGCGGAAAAGTTGATTAAGGAGGTTGATTTGCCTATTGATTTTGAAAATGAAATTCTGACGAGCAAGGCGGCGGACAGATACGACGCCAAGAATCAGCACTCGGTTGCGGCGGCGATTCTGTTGCAAAGTTATTTAGATAGAGTGTAAAATATACTTAATGTCCAGACATTTATCAGTTATTATTCCGGCGTATAATGAAGAGAATAAAATAAAAGAAACCCTCGGAATTATTTATAATTATTTATCGCGCCAAAATTATTCCTGGGAGGCGATTGTTGTTTCCGACGGAGGAACCGACAGAACCGTGGAAATTGTTTCCGAATTTATCAGCAACAAACCGGAATTTAATTTAATCGCCAATACCAGGAATCATGGCAAGGGATTTGTCGTCCGACAGGGGATGCTGCAGGCGCAGGGCGATTTTCGCCTTTTTACCGATGCCGATAATTCCACTTCCATAGAACAGATAGAAAAATTCTGGCCCTATTTTTCCGAGAGTTATGCTATAGTTATCGGTTCCATTGAAGTTGAGGGTGCCGTTATCAGCGAACACGCCCAATGGTACAGGCGGCTTTTGGGGCATTATTCAAAATATCTGATTAGAGTCGTGGCAGGGCTTTGGGACATTCGCGATACCCAGAGGGGCTTCAAGTGCTTTACCGCCAAGGCGGCGGAAGATATTTTTTCGCGCGCCATTATTGATCGCTGGGGCTTTGATATCGAAGTATTGGCATTGGCAAAAAAAATGAAATATAAAATTAAAGAAGTGCCGATGATTTGGAACAATCCGAGCGAATCCAAAGTCCGTTTAAGCAGTTATTTCAGCACTTTGGGGGATTTATTGAAAATTCGATGGCGGTTGTTAACCAATAAATATAAATTATGAAAAACGAAGAAACAACAAATATGCCGGAATTTCGCCGAGATCCGATTTCCGGAGACTGGGTTTTATTGGCTCCTGCCAGAGGATCGGGGCACGAATTTAGGGAAAGGATAAAAGCGGATCTTCCAAAGGATAAGTGTCCTTTTGAAAATCCCGCGAAATTCGACAACGCGCCTCCGGTTTTGGTTTATCAGAATGATGCCGGCGACGATTGGTTTTTGCAAATTATTCCCAATAAATATCCGGCGGTTGAATCGCGCGATATTAAATCGACAATAACCGGTGAAGTGTTCGAGTCGCAAGCCGGAGTGGGTTTTCATGAAATTGTTATTTATAGGGACCATAACCGTTATTTGGCCGATTTTAGCAGAGAAGAAATCAAAAGAGTATTATCGGCTTTTCAGGAAAGATATAAAAGTTTGGCGCAGGAGTCGTTCATAAAATATATTTCCATTTTTCACAATCACGGCAAGGAGGCGGGTTCTACGGTGCCGCATCCTCATTCCCAAATTCTGGCTTTGCCGATTTTGCCGCCGGATATCAGCCGCGACATTGACGGGTCCCGGCGTTATTTTCACGAACACGGACAATGCGCCCACTGCCATATGCTGGATCAAGAAATAAAAGACGGTACGAGAATTATCTATCAAAATGAACAAATGATAGTTATCGCGCCGTTTGCTTCCAAGGCCGAAGCGGAAGTGAGAATTTTTCCTAAAAAACATTTTGCCTATTTTGAAAAAGCGGGCGAAGAAGAACTTATTCAATTAGCCGATGCCATGAAATTCACATTTTCACGGATTTTTGAAAAATTGAACGATCCGGCTTTCAATTTTTTCATCCATACCGCGCCGACAGGCGATAGCGATAACCACGAACATTACCATTGGCACATGGAAATTCTGCCTAAATTTGATATTATCGGCGGCTTTGAATTGGGCACCGGTTTGGATATTATTGCAATGGCTCCCGAAAAAGCGGCGGAGATTTTAAGAAAATAATGTTTAACGAACTGATCACATTTTTTGTCGCCGCCTTGCCTCTAAGCGAACTTCGCGGAGCTATACCTTTGGCGATGCTGAAGTTTGGTTTCAGTCCATATAAAGCGCTTGCCATAGGCGTCTTGGGAAATATTTTACCCGTTCTTCCGATTTTATTGGGACTAAAAAAAACATCCGAATATTTGAGCGATAAATTTCATTGGGTTGGAAAATTTTTTGATTGGATTTTTGAACGGACGCGAACAAAACATTCCGATCACTTTCTCTATTGGGGCAATTTAGCGCTGCTGATTTTTGTAGCCATTCCCTTGCCGTTAACCGGCGCCTATTCCGGCGCCGTAGCCGCTTTTGTTTTCGGCATTCCCGCAAAGCACGCTTTTTGGTTCATTGTTTTGGGGGTCTTGGTCGCCGGCTTGATAGTTACCGCCGTAACCGTATTTGGCGAAAATATTTTTAAATATTTATTTTTATTATGAGTATGAAAAAAATCATTATCGCGAATTGGAAAATGAATCCTCAAATTCTGGACGAAGCGTTGCGTCTCGCGAAAGGTCTCTTGGCGCGATCTTTGCCGAAGAACGCAGAGATTGTTATCGCTCCGCCGTTTGTTTATCTCGAGTTGCTTAAAAAGAATTGCGGCAAAGAAATAAAACTGGCCGGTCAAAATATCAGTTTTGCCGAGAGGGGCGCTTTTACGGGCGAGATTTCCGGCTTGATGTTAAAAAATTTAGGATGCGATTATGTTATTGTTGGCCATTCGGAAAGAAGATATAAAATGGGCGAGACCGATGAAATGATTAATTTGAAAATAAAGGAAGCGCTGAAAAGCAGATTGACACCGATTTTGGCCGTCGGAGAGCGGGAAAAAGATGACGATATTATTCAGATATTAACTAAACAGATACGGGGCGCATTGGGGGGGGTAGAGGCGTCCGAAATGAGTCGTTTGATTATCGCTTACGAGCCGGTTTGGGCGATTAGCCGTCCCAGTGCCGATATTGCCAGCGCGTTGAGCCAGACCGCGTCCCAGTGTCCCGACACTCCCGACCATGCGCTTTCCGCGGCATTATTGATTAAAAAAATAATCGGCAATTTATATGGCGCCGATTGGGCGACCAATTTGCCGGTGCTTTACGGCGGTTCGGTTTCCGAAGAAAACGCATCCGATTTCATTTCCCAAAACGGCATTAGCGGCGCTTTGGTCGGAGCCGCATCATTGGAATTGGAGAAATTTGTGAAAATAATAAAAGCGGCGGAAATTAATGAATAAGAAATTTATTTACGCAAGTTTAATATTTTTCATTTTAATTCTGGCGCTAATGGGCGCCATTTGGGTGCGGCGCGTCATTATTTCGCAACCGATAATAAGCAACGAAGTGGCAGTTACTATTCCCGAGGGGTTTAATTTAAAGCAGATAGAAAATCGCCTTGTTGAAATAAAATTGGCGAAACCGAACGATTTGGCGAATTTTGAATTTTCGGGAAACCAACCGCCTATTTTGTCAGACAAACCAAAAACATCTTCCCTTGAAGGATATTTATTTCCCGACACTTATCGCTTTTTTAAAGATGCGACGCTGTCTGATGTGGTTGGTAAAATGGTGGGCAATTTAAATAATAAATTAACATCGGATTTGCGATTGGCGATAAAAAATTCCAAATATAATTTTCATGAAATTTTAACCGTGGCGTCTTTGATAGAAAAAGAAATTTCTATAGAAAAAGACAGGTCTATCGTGTCGGGTATATTATGGAAACGGCTGAAAGCGGGGATGCCCTTGCAGGTTGACGCCACGCTGGTTTATATAACCGGCCGCAACGAAATCCGCGAAACCGACAAAAAAATAAATTCTCCATACAACACTTATTTTTATCGCGGCCTGCCCAAAGGCCCCATTGCCAATCCGGGCCTTTCCGCCATCAAAGCGGCGCTGTTTCCGAAAGCGAGTTTATATTGGTTTTATCTTTCAGCCAAAGACGGAACCACGATATTCTCCAAAACCTTTGAAGAACACAACCGCAACCGCGCCATTTATTTGAAATAACCTTTCTTATAATAGATTTATGGCAAAAGAATTAACCAAAAACGAGGCAAAGTATCGGGCCGAAAAACTAAGAGGCCTGCTTAATAAATATTCTTACGAATATCATGTTTTGGATAGGCCGAGCGTTTCGGATGCGGTTTACGATTCTTTAAACAACGAACTGAAAGAAATCGAAAAGGCCTATCCGGAATTAATCGCGCCCGATTCGCCGACCCAAAGGGTCGGCGGCAAACCGCTCAAGAAATTCGTCAAAGTCCGCCATTCGGAAAGGATGCTTTCTTTCAACGACGCTTTTTCTCGCGAGGATATGGAGGACTGGAACGAAAGAAATATGAAACTATTGTTTACCCGCCGAAGCCTTGGCGTAGGCGGGCCCGTTGGCGCCAAGGTGGATTTCTACACCGAACTAAAACTGGATGGACTGGCGGTAAGCATGATTTATGAAAATGGCGTCTTGAAAATCGGCGCCACCCGCGGCGACGGCATGATTGGAGAAGATGTCACTCATAATCTGAAAACCATTGAGACCATTCCGTTGGCGCTTTTGCCCAAGGAAGAAGTTTTTGAAAATCTAAAAAAAGCCAAACTTCATCATGTAATAAATCATCTGAAAAAGTTGTGGCCGAAAATTATCGAAGCCCGTGGCGAGGTGTTTTTGAATACCAAGGATTTTGAAGCGCTTAACAAAGACCAAGAGAAAAAGGGTCTCGCGCTCTATGCCAATCCGAGAAATGTCGCCGCCGGCTCCATTCGCCAGCTCGATCCAAAAATCACCGCTTTTCGCCATCTGGATTCTTTCGCCTATATTTTAACAACCGATATGGGGCAAAAAACTCATGAAGAAGAGCATTTGATCTTGAAAGCGCTGGGATTCAAGACCAACCCGAACAACAAAAAAGTGGATGGACTGGAAGAGGTCTTTAAAGAACGCGATTATTGGGAAAAACATCGCGATAAACTGCCGTTTGAAATTGACGGCATTGTGGTGAATGTTAATTCCGAGGAGTATCAAAAACGGTTAGGCGTTGTCGGTAAGGCGCCACGAGGGGGCATCGCCTACAAATTTTCCGCCAAGGAAGCGGAAACGATTGTCGAAGATATTATCGTCCAAGTAGGCCGGACGGGCGTATTAACGCCGGTGGCGATACTGAAGCCGGTTTTGATTGGCGGAGTTACCATAAGCCGCGCCACGCTTCACAATGAGGACGAAATCAAGCGGCTGGGGTTGAAAATTGGCGATACGGTTATCGTCGGCCGCGCCGGCGATGTCATTCCCGACATCGTGAAAGTATTAAAAGAATTGAGAACCGGCCGCGAAAAAGAATTCCATTTTCCCAAAGAATTTTGCGGGCAAAAAGTAGTGAGAAGTGACGGCGAAGCCGCCCATAAGGTTTCGTATCCGGAAAAATGCGAATTGGTAAACCGCCGACGACTTTATCACTTCGCGTCAAAGGCGGTTTTCAATATGAATGGCGTTGGGCCAAAAATAATCGACGCGCTTTTGGATAATAATTTAATATCCGATGCCGCGGATTTGTTTAGTTTGAAAGAAGGCGACCTATTGCCGCTGGAAAGGTTTGCTGAGAAATCCGCTCAAAATGTTATCGCTTCCATCCAACAAAGCAAGGCCGTTAATTTATACAAATTTATTTTCGCTCTCGGCATCAAAAATGTCGGCGAGGAGACGGCAATCGATATCGGTAAAAATTTTATTAAAAACAAAACAGTTAAAAATCCTCAAGACATTCTTGATATTGCCGAAAAAATCACATTGGATGATTGGCAAAAAATTTCCGATATCGGGCCAAAAGTCGCCGAAAGTATTTTTGAATATTTTAACAATAAAGACAATATTGCGTTTCTGAAAAAACTCGATAAATTAGATATTAAAATTATTTCACCAAAGATAGCCGCCAAGACCCAAAAATTGAAAGACAAGATATTTGTTCTAACCGGCGGCTTGGCAATCTTGACGCGAGAGCAGGCAAAAGACAGAATTAGAGAGTTGGGGGGCAATGTTTCTTCGTCGGTCAGCGTTGCGGTTGATTTCGTTGTCGCCGGTTCCGATCCAGGGGAGAAATACGATAAAGCCAAAAAATTGGGAGTGAAAATATTAACCGAAAAAGAGTTTTTAAAACTTATTACATAACAGAGGAGAAGAAAATATATCATGCTAACAAAAAAAGAAGTTGAAAAAATTGCCGGGTTGGCGCGATTGAGATTGGATGAAAAGGAAAAAGAAAAATTTGCCGAGGATTTGTCTTCGATTATTGGTTATGTCCAGAAATTGTCGGAAGTGAATGTAGAAAAAGTCGAGCCGATGACCGGAGGGACGAATTTAAACGGTGTAACGCGGCAAGATGACGAAACAAAATGTATTGCCGATTCGGAAATGCGGGAACAAATTATCAAAGCCGCGCCGGACCGCGAAGGCGATGCTTTTAAAGTTCCATCTATACTGGAGTGAATCTAAAAAATCTGACAATCAAAGAAGCTCATAAATTATTGGAAGATAAAGAAATAACTTCGGTTGAATTAACGCGCGCGCATTTTGACGAGATAAAAAAACGCGATGGCGATATCCATGCTTTTTTGTCGTTGGCTGAAAAAGAGGCGATGGCGGCGGCGAAAAAAGTCGATGCCAAAATTACCAAGGGCGAGCCGATTGAAATGCTCGCCGGGGTTCCGGCGGCGATTAAAGACAATATTTTAATCCGCGGCGCTAAAACCACGGCCGCTTCCAAAATTTTGGAAAACTATATCGCGCCGTACGACGCAACGGTCATTAAAAAACTCAAAGAAGAAAAGGCGATTTTTATCGGCAAAACCAATATGGATGAATTCGCCATGGGCGGCTCTACGGAAAATTCGGCCTTTGGTCCGACCAAAAATCCGGTTGATTTGGAAAGAGTGCCCGGCGGTTCTTCCGGCGGCTCCGCCGCCGCCGTTAAAGCCGGATTTTCTGTTTACGCTTTGGGATCGGATACCGGCGGGTCAATTCGCCAGCCGGCAGGTTTCTGCGGTGTGGTCGGTTTCAAGCCGACCTATAGCGCCGTTTCCCGCCACGGCTTGATGGCCATGGCCTCGTCTTTGGATCAAATTGGTTCGATTACAAAATGCGTTGACGACGCAGCCATTGTTTTTGAGGCGATTCGCGGCAGCGATGAATTGGATTCCACCAGCGCCAATATGGAGTGGCAAAATTATTGGGACAAACCAGCGGATATAGAGGATATAAAAATCGGCGTTCCGCGGGAATATTTTACCCACGGCCTTGATCCGGAAATAGAAAAAAACAT